>CADBRP010000148.1 GCA_902797095.1 uncultured Eubacteriales bacterium
CCCTGACTCCGCGGAAGAAAACGGGACTTCCCGGCAGGATGTTTTCACGCCTGAGGATATGTTCAGGTGGGGACTTGACGGGATGCCGGGAGCAGCAAAACGCAGACGGGCGGCAGGCGCCGCGCTCGGCATCGGGCAGGCGACCGGAAAAACATTTCTTCGCCGGATCAACCGCTTCGGCATCACCAGAAGCCAGGTGGAGGAAGCTCTGCGGAAGCTGGAGGAAGAAGGCTGAAACGAAACGGAAAAAACCTGATGACAGGCATATTTTCTGTGATATACTGAAGACGTCCACCGGACAGAATTCTTTTTTAAGAGAGGAGGAATCGTTTTATGGATACAGCACAGATTTCTGCATGGGGAGAAAAACTGATCGATCTTGCCACTGCAGTAGGGGGTAAGATCATTCTGGCTCTTCTGATCTTCATCATCGGACGGATCGTGATCGGAAAGATCCTCAGAATGCTGGATAAGATCAAAGCCACGGAAAAACTGGACCCGGCGGTCAGGTCGTTCCTGAGAAATTTCTTCAAGATCGCGCTTTACGTGGTGCTTGTGATTTCCATCATCAGCGTGCTGGGCGTACCGATGGCTTCCGTGATCACGGTACTGGCCACCTGCGGACTGGCGGTAGGCATGGCGCTTCAGGGAGCGCTGTCAAACCTTGCCGGAGGAATCATGCTTCTTATTTTCCGCCCGTTCAGCATCGGCGACTATGTCATTGCTTCTGACGCGGAAGGAACAGTCAGAGAACTGAACATGTTCTATACGGTAATCGTGACAAACGATAACCAGACGATCACAGTTCCCAACGGCAATCTGATGGCAGGAAACATCACGAACCTGACAAAACAGGATCTTCGCCGTGTGGATCTGACATTCAATGTCAGCGGAGCTGATCTGAAGGCGGCCCAGAAGGTCATGCTGGATCAGATGGCGGCAAACGAGAAGGTGCTGGACGCGCCCGCGCCGCAGGCGGAACCGCTGGAGGGAATTCCGGGAGGAATGTCCTTTACATCCAGAGCATGGTGCAAGACAGAGGATTACTGGGATGTTTATTTTGACCTGATGAAGTCGATCCCGGCAGCGCTTGGAGAGTCCGGCGTTGGCGGACCGCTTCCGGGATATCGTATCGTGAACGACTGATCTGAAGCTCAGACAGACAGAAAGGAGATTCATTAATGAAGAAATGGTATGAAGTTGGAGTAGGCACAGGCCACGGCTACGGAGTAATGGCGGAGACACCCGAGGAAGCGCTTGACGAGGTTTGGAACTCTGTTTTCGCGCACTCTGTAAAAGAAGGATACAAGCTCTTTGAGAAGAAGGATCTGCAGGTCAGAGAGATTGCCGAGGGCAAGCTGTACCACATTATTCCCGCTGAATAAAGACACGGCAGGAATTAAAAACGCGAATAAAAAAAGCCGGATGGACTGAGATCTCAGACAGTCCGTCCGGTCTTTTGTTTTTTGAAACTGCTATTTTGCTTCTTCTTTCGCGGCGTCCTCTGTTTCGGCGGCTGCCTGCTTCGGCTTTCCGAAATCCTCCAGCCATCTGACCATGAACGGGGCCCTGAGAGGTCCCTCTGTGAGGATGTCGTAAAGCTTCACCCAGAATGGGGCGACGAATGAAACGCCCGCGAGCAGCGCGCTTCCGTAGACCATGATGTAGAACAGAACCAGGTTCTTCGGACAGTATCCGACAAGCGGATCCAGAACGCCGCAGTTCCACAGCCAGATGGCTCCGGCAATGGAGAGGACGGTGAGGATGATGGACACCGGCCAGCTGCCGTGCTTTTTATGAAGCAGCGAGATCAGCGAGAACCAGGCGACGATCAGCGTCGCGATCACGCCGAGAGTCAGGCCCTTGATCTTGATGATGTGTCTCAGCCCCAGATGGAAGATGTACACCGGCATCGTGTTCGTTCCCACATAGCAGAGGAAATTCTGCTTTGAAGGCAGGATGTTGACCATAAGGACGATCCAGCCGCAGGCAAGAACGAAGACCACGGCGCGCATCACGAAATCCTCAAACAGGGGCACACGCAGAGCCGCGGCATAATCCTTCAGCAGGAACCATGAAAGCCTGGGTCCATAGAAGCAGAGCCAGATCGAAGCGCCGACCAGCGCAGCGGCAAGAAGCGCCAGGATCACCGGCTTTTTCTTGAGCGTCCGCACCTTGTCCAGCGTTTCCTTTGAGCAGTAGTAGCCGATCAGGAAGAACGGGAAATAGGAGAACAGGCGGCCGAACGCCAGATAATCATTGAACGGCAGGCATCCGGCGGCGAACATCATGACGATGCTCATGGGAAGCGCCCACTTGAACTTAATGATATCCCGCAGGAAGAAACGGTACAGGAAAAGCGCGAACAGGAACCAGAGCGCGAAGGGCGGGGTGAGGTATGAAAACCATTTTCCTATTCCCACGTTGAATCCGTATCCCGCAATCATGGTGATGGTGGTGAACACCAGATAAGGCCAGAGAACGCCGCGGAAGGCGGTCTCGTGAGCTCTGTCCGGTTTCTTGCTGAAGTAGCCGGACAGGAACATGAATGCCTGCATAACGAATACGTTGATGGTGATATAGACGAATCCGCAAAGCGAATGGTGCGCGAACCCGGCTTCATACAAAGCCTGGTACCAGTTTGCGGAAGCCTTTGTGAAATGCGATACCGGGATCGACAGCATCAGTATGCCGCGGAAGGTATCGAACATATAATCACGTTCCTTGATTTCTCCCATAAGTGTTGCTTTTCTCCTGTTTTCTTTTTTCCCAATGAAAATATGATATCAGAATCAGGATGCCGTAACAAGGGAAAGATGGCGGTACGCGCGCTTTTCACGGGTCGGATTCTGAGATATACTATAATAAGCGATGAAGAAGAAAGGCGGGATTTTATGAACAGACTTATGAAACTGCAGGGAAAACTTTTTGATGAAGTCGATAAATACGCGAAGCTTGTGCCGGAACGGGATTCCACTCCGATCTATGAAAAGATCCACGCTGTCTCAAGCGGCAAGATCGGGTATCTTCTGGGGCTGCAGCGCGGCGTGGACCCGGATCTGGCCGCCGCGGCATGCTCCTGCCACGATTACGGACGTATCGTAACGGGAAAGCAGGCGGGGCACGCGGAAGCAGGCTATGAGCCGGTGAAGGCGTTTCTCGCGGAAACAGGGCTGTATGAAGCTGATGAGATCGAATGCATCGCCCGGGCTGTGCGCAGTCACAGCAGCAAATCCGAGATCGGCACCCCGCTGGAAGAGATTGTAAAGGACGCCGATGTGCTCGATTATCATCAGTATGGATATGAGATGCCGAGACAGGAACAGCAGGAACGGCTTGACCAGCTTCTGGACGGAGGCTGGGACGGTTCAGTCAAGATGAAGCAGGTGAAGCTCTGATCATGAAATCTCCGAGAAACAGAACCATTGATATGACAGCGGAGGAGGGCGCGGAATATCTTGAGCGCTGCATCCGGCCTGACCTGCCTTTGCGTGAGGAAGAACTCCGGAACAGAACGGTCTTCGGGGACTCTTTTGAGGTGCTCCCACTCCTGCCGGCGAAGTGCGTAGACCTTCTGATCGCGGATCCGCCGTACAATCTGGAAAAGACCTACGGCAGCTCTTCGTTTCACAGGATGAAGGAAGAAGAATACGAAGCCTTCACGAACGCGTGGCTGGACGCGGTCACTCCGGCGCTGAAGGAGGACGCGAGCATTTATGTATGCTGCGACTGGAGCACGAGCCTTCTGATCGGCCCGATCCTGAAGCGGCGGTTCTGCCTGAGGAGCAGGATCACCTGGCAGCGGGAAAAGGGAAGGGGCGCGAAGCGCAACTGGAAAAACGGCATGGAGGACATCTGGTTCGCCACAGTCTCGGATAAATATACTTTTCATGTGGACGCGGTCCGTCAGCGCCGCAGGATCCTTGCGCCGTACCGGGAGAACGGGGAGCCGAAGGACTGGGAAGAGACGGGAGAGGGACGGTTCAGGGATTCATGCCCGTCTAATTTCTGGGATGACATCACGGTGCCGTACTGGTCCATGCCTGAAAACACCGCCCATCCCGCGCAGAAGCCTGAGAAGCTCCTGGCGAAGCTGATTTTGGCGAGCTCAGATCCGGGCGATCTGGTGCTGGATCCTTTTCTGGGATCCGGATCCACCTCGGTGGCGGCGGCCAAGCTGGGGCGGGACTACCTGGGAATCGAACAGGAGGCCCAGTACTGCGCCTGGGCTGAAAAGAGGCTTGAGCAGGCGCGGAAAGATCCTTCCATCCAGGGCTATGAGGACGGAGTCTTCTGGGAGAGGAACACCGACCGCTGGCGCAGGAGGAGGAAGAAGCCGGGCGGCGGGAAATAAGCGGTGTCCCGGACAGAAGGCAGACACGGGGCTGTCAAAAAACGAATTAAAAAAAGCCGTCGCACCGTGATATGGCGCGGCGGCCTTTTGTTTCTGCCGGTTAATGAGAACCTGTTACAGTGTCGAGCCTGTCAGCTTTTCATACGCTTCGATGTATTTGGCGATCGTCTTGTCGATGATGTCCTGGGGAAGCAGGTAATCGCTGTCCGGATTGGCCTTCAGCCAGTCGCGGACGAACTGCTTGTCATAGGACGGCTGGGACTTTCCGGGCTCATATCCTTCCAGCGGCCAGAAACGGGAGCTGTCCGGAGTCAGGACCTCGTCGCCCAGAACGATGTTTCCGTCCTCATCGAGCCCGAACTCGAATTTGGTGTCGGCGATGATGATTCCGCGGGATTTCGCGTAGTCCGCGCACTTCTTATAGATCGCGATGGTCATATCGCGCAGCTTCCGCGCGTATTCCTCGCCTTTTCCGGGGAATTCCTTCTCCAGAACATCGATGCTCTGCTCGTAGGAGATGTTCTCATCGTGATCTCCGATCTCAGCCTTTGTGCTGGGAGTGTAGATCGGCTCCGGAAGCTGCTGGGACTCCTGCAGGCCCTCCGGAAGGGTGATTCCGCAGACCGTTCCGTTCTTCTGGTAGCTTGCCCAGCCGCTGCCTGTAATGTAACCGCGGACGATGCATTCAATGGGGAGCATCGTCAGCTTGCGGCACATCATGCTGTTGCCGTTGAAGCGGTCCTGGCGGAAGAACTCCGGCATGTCGTTCACATCGACAGAGATCATATGGTTCGGAACGATGTCCTTCGTGAAATCAAACCAGAATTTTGACATCTGGGTCAGGACGGTTCCTTTCTTCTCGATCTTGTTCTTCAGGATAACGTCGAAAGCGGAGATCCTGTCGGTCGCAACCATGATCAGGCTGTCGCCGTTGTCATATATCTCACGTACTTTACCTTCTTTAACGGGTGTGAATTCTTTCATCGGTTGTCTCCTCTCTGTTTTTCCTGGGTTAGTATAACACAGTCCGCCGCCGGTGTCATCAGCCGCTATTTCATCCCGGATCTTTTCATACAGCTCCAGACTGTCCGGATTCGCCAGGGCGTTCCGGTTTGTCACGTCGCGTCCGTTCATGAGATTCGTGACCGCGCTTTCGACTTTTTTGCCGTTCATGGTGACGGGAATGTCGGAAACGGGGAAGATCATCGCGGGCACGTGCCGGGGCGACGCTTCTTCACGCAGCGTCTTCCTGATTTTCTGCTGCAGCTCATCGGTGAAGCTGTATTCCGGATTGAGCTTGACGAAGAGAATCACCCGCTGGTCCCCGTTATGATCCTGTCCGATGACCAGGGAATCCTCGATCTCCGGAAGCTTTTCCACCTGATTGTAGATTTCCGCGGTTCCGATCCTGACCCCGGAAGGCTTCAGAACCGAGTCGGATCTGCCGCGGAAGCTGACGCCGCCGGTTTTGCTGTCAAAGATCACATAGTCGCCGTGGCGCCAGACGCCGGGGAAAACATCGAAGTAGGCTGCGCGGTATTTGCTGCCGTCATCATCGTTCCAGAAGCGGATCGGCATGCAGGGTGCGGGGCTTTCGCAGACCAGTTCGCCTTCCGTGTCGCGAACTGGCTTTCCCTCATCGTCGTAGCAGTTGATCTTCATGCCGAGGGCGGGACCCTGCAGCTCGGAGGACCAGACCGGCCGGATCGGGCTGCCCATGCAGAAGCAGCCGTTGATATCCGTGCCTCCGGCAATCGAGCTGAAGAACAGATCCTCCTTGATCTCCCTGTAGACATAATCAAATCCGTCGTCCGACAGCGAGGAACCTGTCTGAGAGATCTCGCGCAGGGCGGAAAGGTCTGCTTCCTTTCCGGGGCTGAACCCCAGGTTCAGCAGCATATGGATATAGCTGGCGGACAGTCCGAATACGGAGACTTTCTCGGTTTCCAGAACTTTCCAGATGGCTTCCGGACCGGGCCAGGAGGGATTGCCGTCGTAGAGTACGAGGGCGGCTCCGGTGCCCAGCGCGGCGGCCTGCCAGTTCCACATCATCCAGCTGCAGGTCGTGATATAGAGGAGCCTGTCGGACGCCTTGATGTCGCTCATGATGGCGAGCTCCTTGAGCTGGTTGAGCAGAAGGCCCATGGCGGACTGCACCATGCATTTCGGTTTTCCGGTGGTGCCAGAGGAGAACATGATGAACAGGGGATGGCTGAATCCGTACCTTTCGTACGCAAAGGCAGCAGTATCCCTTTCTCCTGTGAAATCATCCCATGAGATCACGTTCGGGATATCCCCGGGAAGTCCTCCTCCGGTATAACTGCAGAGGATGACGCGTTCGATGGAATCCACCGCTCCGGTGATCTCCTTTACATGCTCCGCTGTTTCGAATATCCTGCCTTTGTAATAATACCCGTCTGCCGTTACAAGAAGCTTCGGGCGGGTCTGGCCGATCCTGTCGACGGCGACCGAAGCGCCGACGTCTGTGGCGCAGGAACACCAGATCGCTCCCGCAGCTGCCGTGCCCAGCATGGCGATCACGGTTTCAGGAAGGTTGGGCATGTATCCCGCGACAACATCTCCCGCTCCGATTCCCGCTTCGCGCAAAGCCAGGGCAAAGGAGAGCGTCTGCGTTCTGACATCATCGCGTGAAAGCCTTCTTACCACCTGGTTTTCGCCGTAGAACACGATCCCGTCCTGTCCGCCTTCCATGAAGCGAAGCATGTTTTCCGCATAGTTCAGCCTGGCTCCGGGAAACCAGTCCATCTCTATAAAGCGGGGCGTTTCGCCGCCGGCAAAACCATCTCCCTTATCGCCGATGATGTCAAAGTAGTCCCACACTGATTCCCAGAACGCGGCGGGTTCTTCGACAGACCAGCTGTAGAGCGTTTCATAGGAATCCATTTCCTTTCCGGTCCGCCCGCTGACAAAACGCATGAAATCCCATATGACCGATGCCTCCCGCTGCGCGTCGGAGGGAGTCCAGAGTATCTTTTTCATAATTAGGAGCCCTCATCGTTTCTGTTGTTTTCAGTTCTTTAAGATGAAATAACTTTATCAGATAGAGAAGCGGGGGTCAACCGGGCGGAGGACGATGAACCTGCCTTTAAAGGCGTGCCCGGCATGACCGTAAAGATTGAGCGCAAACTGAAAAAAGTGGATGACATGGAAGCCGCCTTGTGCTATAATCATTCGTGCGAGATGATCCGTTAGCTCAGCTGGGAGAGCGTCTGGGTGACAACCAGAAGGTCGGAGGTTCAAGTCCTCTACGGGTCACCATAATGAAACCGCCTGAATAATTCCGGCGGTTTTTTCTTTTTTGCTTTTTTGGTCAATATCCGGCCCGGAAGCCCTGATAATTGACTTTTTACGCAATATACTGTAAACTTTTCTGAAAAGAATGATAACAGGACGGAGGTAAAAATGTCAGCAAAAGGAAACGATATTCTGAGAATATGTCTGGGCATAGCGATGATTATTTTCGGGATCCTGGGAACCATCGGAATCATTCCGGATGTATCAGCGAAGCGTACGCCGGTGGTTTATGTGATCGCGGTCGGAATGATCATCTGGGGCATCACCGGATTCCGGTCAAGAAAAAAGGAAAAGATGAGGCAGGAACAGATTCGCATGATGCAGGGAGAGGCAGGTTCTCAGCAGAAGGCGCCGCTGGTGAAACCTCTGAAGATAAACAGCCCGGAGAAAGCGTCCGCGAAGGATGATGAGGCGGCGGAAACCATAGCAGCCGCGGAGGATGCTCTGCCGGGAGATAAAGAGTAAACTGGGAAAGGAGTCAGAAAGCATGACGAACTATTATGTAACATATACGCTGGCGGACAGCGAGGCGAGAGACGCGTATTTCCGCGAGGTCTGCGAGAAGGGCATCATTGAGAAGTCCCGGGCCGAGGAAGGATGCATCCGCTACAATTACTACTATCCCGCTGACAGCGATAACACCATGTTCCTGTGGGAGCAGTGGGAAAGCAGGGACGCGCAGAAGAAGCATACGGAGCAGCCGCATTTCGCGGATCTCG
>CADBRP010000149.1 GCA_902797095.1 uncultured Eubacteriales bacterium
CCTTCGCTGCGGGTGGTCACGAAGCGGTCGTTCTGGAGCGCGGAGTGGATCACGCGGCGCTCGTACGGATTCATGGGCTCCAGCGCGACGCTCTTATGCGTGCGCTTGACCTTGTGGGAGATGTTATGAGCCAGGTTCTCCAGCGTCTCCTTGCGGCGCTCGCGGTAATTCTCGGTATCCAGCTTCACGCGCAGATACTCGCCGCGTCCCTTGTTCACGACCAGGGACGTCAGATACTGCAGCGAATCGAGCGTCTGCCCGCGCTTGCCGATCAGCACGCCCATGTCATCGCCGTTCAGCTCCACGTTCAGGCTCTCTTCTTCCGCATTATAGGAGGTCACGATCTCGACCGGGAGCTTCATGGCTTCGAATACGCCGGTCAGGAATGCCTTCGCGGCCGCTTCTTCCGCCGCGGTGTCCGGAATCTCCTTCGGCTCGGCCGGGACCGCTTCCGGAGCGGTCACTTCCGACGCGGCCGGAACGGCTTCCGCCTTCCCGATCTTCTCTTCGCGCTTTTCTTCACGCTTCTTCTCAAAGCGTTCCTTCTTCTCCGGCCGGCGTTCCGCGTTCTTCTTTTCAAAAGAACGATCCTCTTTTTCCGCCTTGGGTGCGGTCTCCGCACGGCGCGTCCGGCCGGCGGCTTCGGCTTCCGCCAGCAGATCTTCTTCCTCCACGCGGCGGCGGGCGCGGATCACGGCGCTGCGGGCGCCGAGCAGCCCCAGAAATCCCGAGGAACCTTCCTCGATGACTTCATAATCCAGCATCTCACTGGAGGTCTCCAGGGCTTCCATGGCCTTGGTGATGGCCTCATCGACCGTTTTGGCCGAAAACTCTCTGTATTCTTCCATGGTTCTCCTTACCTTACCGCTTATGCTTGTCGTTGTAGTCCCGGACCATGCCGGCGCGTGCCGCGATTCCGTTCGGAGCCGCCTTTTCGGTCTTCTGTTCGGGCGACTCGGCGTCTGCGGCTTCCTTGCTCAGGCGGGCCTTTTCCTTCATCGAACGGATGCGGGCTTTCTTGGCCTCTTCCTCCGCCAGCGCCTTCTCTTCGACGCGCTGGAGACGGCGTACGTTGACCTCCGCGTTGTCACGGATGGGCGGGAGACCCTGCTTGGCACGCTTTTTGTTCTTTTTCTCGACGTTCGCTTTGACCAGTTCCTCTACGGACGTCTTTCCGAGATTCTTGTTGATGATCCACTGCTGTACGAAACGCACGGCACTGGACGCGACCCAGTAGATACCGACGCCGCAGGGCAGGAACAGGCAGAACACGACCGACATCAGCGGCATCATCGTGTTCATGGTGTTCATGGTCTTGCTGGTATCGTCTTCCGCGGCGGCCGCGTTGCGGACCGTCATGGTCTTGGCGGCCAGATACTGGAACACGCCGGCCAGGATCGGGATCAGGACCGCAAACGACAGGATGGCCGGACGCTCGATCAGGTTGATGCCGAGGAAGGTGTTGGAAGAGAGGATGCGGGACACGGTATCCCCGACCTGCTCCTTCATGCCGGAGAAGGTCTCAAAGAACGTGTTCCATTCCGTCTGGTCGAATTTCGCGAACAGATCGATGATGTTGTTGATGGACGCTTCGCTGGCGCCGGTCAGATCGATCTTGGTCACGTCCACGGAGTTGGCCGCCGCAAGATCTGTGATCTTGGTCACAAAATCCGCCGAATGACTGCCGAGGACCGCGTTCACGACGGTCATGAAGCCCTGGCGGACCGTGCTGACATACGCCGGAATGCGGTAGATGACCTGGTAGAGGGCCAGGATGACCGGCATCTCGATCAGAAGCGGCAGGCAGCCGCCGGTCGGCGAGAAACCGTATTTGTCATACAGGGCCTGCATCTCCGCCTGCTGCATGCTGGCGGAACGCTGGTCCGCTTTTCCTTTATACTTATTGGTGATGGCCTGCATCTCCGGAGAGATCAGGGCCTGGATCTTGCTGTTTTTCTGCTGCTGGATGCGCAGCGGCGTCATGATCAGGTTGACGATCAGCGTAAAGACGATGATGCACAGACCGATATTTTCGACGCCGAAGTTCTGAAAGAACAGGTAGATCCCGTTCATGATCCAGCCGAGAGCTTCCGCGAGCCAGCCGATCACAGGAGTTGTGACTTTCGTCAGTGAGATCAGTTCCACGACCGTTCTCCTTTCATTTTACGGGTACAGACGGATCAGAGGCCGTTTACGGGACCGGGTCATACCCGCCCTTGGCAAACGGATGACAGCGCAGAATACGCCGGATGGCCAGCCAGCTGCCTTTGAGGGCTCCGTATCTTTCCAGAGCTTCGATCGCATACTGGGAACACGTCGGCGTATAGATGCAGTGATGGTAGACTTTTAACGGAGACAGAAACCTGCGATAAAAACGGACGAGTCCGATCAGTATCTTTTTCATGATTCCGCTTCGGTTGAATGTTTCTGCTGACTGTTTCCTGACTGTTTCTGATCCAATAGGTTTTGAACCGCGGCAAGATGAAGAAGGGCTCTTTCCAATTCCTGATACGTACGTCCCTTTGCCCGGTTTCTGGCGATGACCGCAAGGTCATAGCCGCCGTGAATCTCATGTCCGTGCAGACGCAGGATCTCTTTGAGCTGGCGCTTCAGTCGGTGACGGACGATACTGTTTCCCACTTTTTTACTGACTGAGATACCGGCCCGGGTGTCTTCCTGATCCTCCTTTTTTAAAGCATAGAGGACCAGCAAAGGACCGGCGCAGCTTTTCCCGTTCTGATAGACACGCTGATAGTCTTGATTTTTCTTCAGGGATTCCATGTTGCCTCTGCTCCCTTCATCTGTAGAAGCAGTGTTTTCCCGCAGAGGAAAACAGCAAGAGAAGGCTCTCCGTGAGGTCTCTCTTGCTGCAAGCATCACTCTGTTCGAGATCCCTGGGTTTCAGGATCATGCGGAAATCACTTTTCTTCCCTTAGCCCGACGGGCCGCCAGGACCTTGCGTCCGCCCGGCGTAGCCATGCGGGAACGGAAACCGTGGACCTTAGCCCGCTGACGCTTCTTCGGCTGGAATGTCATCTTTGCCATCTGCTTGCACCTCCTTTACGGTATCGTCACGTAAAGACACCGTTTCCATTATAGGAGAACGCTTTTTTTTCGTCAAGTTCTTTTTTCTCCACCATTCTCCCCAACAGCATAGACGGAAACAGGGGGTCTATTAAATAAGGAAGAAAAAAAGAAAAATGTGACATAAGATCTATCCACATTTTGTGGATAACCTGTGGATAACCCCCTTAATTTTCTTATGAATCCACGTAGAATCAGGCTTTTTCCCCGGTAGATACGGTGGAGAACCGATAAAAGGCACTGTTTTACCCGTTTTTCCACCGTATTCTATGGAAAACGATTGAAAAATGAGCCTTTTTCGGGTATAATATTTCCAACTATGCAGCCACAGGAGTACACATCGACATGATCGACGAGATCCGTTCTAACTGGACGCAGATCCTGCAGCATCTGAAAAATGACCAGGATCTCTCTGACGTCGCGTTCAAGACGTGGATCCAGAACCTGGAAGTCTCCGCACTCCGGGACGGTGTCCTGTATCTGACATCGCCCGGCACGGAAGTTGCCCTGGATTACATCAACCGGAAATACGCCATGTTCCTGGCCGTCTCCGTCGAGGAGATCACCGGGATCCAGTGCCGCGTCAGCGTTGTCTCTCCGGAAGAAGAGAAACGCGCCGCCACGGCTTTTTCGTCGACCCCGGATCTCAACCCCCTGCATGAGACGCTGAACCCGAAATATACGTTTGACACCTTCGTGGTCGGCTCCAATAACGAGATGGCCCACGCAGCCTCGCTGGCGGTCGCGGAGACGCCGGGAGATATGTATAACCCGCTCTTCATCTACGGAGGCGTGGGACTCGGAAAGACCCACCTGCTGCACGCGATCGGAAACTTCGTATTAAAGAACCGTCCCACGGCCAAGGTCCTGTACGTGACCAGCGAAAATTTCCTGAATGAGCTCGTAGACGCCATCCGGAACAAGAACGGCATCTCCACCACGGAATTCCGAAATAAATACCGTTCGAACGACGTCCTGTTGATCGATGACATCCAGTTCATCATCGGCAAGGAAAGTATGCAGGATGAAGTCTTCCATACGTTTGACAACCTTTATATGTATAAGAAGCAGATCGTTTTTTCTTCGGACCGTCCTCCGAAGGAATTCGCGACGCTCGAGGACCGTCTGCGGTCCCGTTTCGAGCGCGGTCTGACCGTTGATATCCAGTCGCCGGACTTTGAGACGCGGATGGCCATCCTTCGCAAAAAAGAAGAGATGGAGCACTTCCAGGTCGATAACGAGGTCATCAAATACATCGCGACCAACATCAAATCCAATATCCGTGAGCTGGAAGGCGCCCTGACGAAAGTCATCGCCCTGTCCCGCCTGACAAAGAATAAGGATATCACGGTGGACCTGGCCCGCGAAGCGCTCAAGGACATCATCTCGCCGAACGCGGACCGCACCATTACGATGGAAGATATCCTGCGCGTGGTCAGCGATCATTTTGCGATCCCCCGCGAGGACATCCTGTCCGTCAAACGCAACAAGGAGATCGTGATGCCGCGCCAGATCGTGATGTATCTGTGCCGGAAGCTGACGAATTCCTCGTATCAGGAGATCGGTCATTTTCTCGGAAACCGGGACCATACGACCGTGATCTACGGGGAAGACAAGATCAAAGAGGAGATGATCCTCCACAATGACCTGACCGCCACGGTCAAAGTCATCGAAAAGAAGCTTTCTCCCACCTGAGAAGAAGACCGGGACCATAAAAAAAAAACCGGCGGCCGCATGGCCGGCCGGCAGCGTGGAAAAAGGGGAAGAACCGGCCGCCTCTCCACCGGAGAGAAAGAATAAAAGACCGTGAAACGGCGCGGCCAAACGGTGTTTTCCACAAATCCACCGCCCCTACTAAAAACGACTACTGAATCTGAAAAAATAATCGCTTTCGCGCGCGCTGCGCCGGAAAGGAGACCTTATGAAGCTCGTATTCGAAAAGAACTCTCTGCTGAGCGGAATCAATACCGTCATGAAGGCGGTCCCTTCCAAGACCACGCTTCCGATTCTGGAATGCATCCTGATCGACGCCACGGAAGGAGAGATCGCACTGACCGCAAACGATATGGAACTGGCGATCCGCACCGTCGTCAAGGGACGGATCGAAGAGCCCGGCCGCATCGCCGTGGAAGCGCGCTTCTTTTCCGAGATGGCGCGAAAGCTTCCGGAGAGCGATATCGTCCTGACCGCGGATGAGAGCGGCGTGATCCAGATCGTCTGCGACAGCACCAACTTCCGGTTCCCGGGCCGCGACGCGTCGGAATTTACCGGACTGCCTGTCATCGAGCACGAGAAATACATCAGCATCTCCCAGTTTTCGTTAAAGGAGACCATCAAGCAGACCATCTTCTCGATCGCGCAGAATGAGAATAACCGGCTGATGACCGGCGAACTGTTCCAGGTCCATGAGAATGAACTCAAGGTCACTTCGCTGGACGGTCACCGCATCTCCATCCGCAAGGTGAAGCTCAAGGACGTCTATGAAGATGAAAAGGTCGTGATTCCCGGCAAGACCCTGAATGAGATCAGCCGGATCCTGCCCGGAGAGGCGGATCAGGAAGTCCTGATCTTCTTCCAGCAGAATCATGTCTGCTTTGAATTTGATCAGACCGTGGTCGTATCCCGCCTGATCGAAGGCGAATACTTCCGGGTGGACCAGATGCTCTCGGGTGATTACGAGACCCGCATCCGGATCAACAAAAAGGATCTGCTGGACAGCATCGAGCGTTCCACGCTCCTGATTCGCGAGAACGATAAAAAACCGATCATCCTGGACATCGAGGAGAGCAAGATGGAACTGTCCCTGAATTCCGCCCTCGGCTCCATGAAGGATGAGCTGCTGCTGCAGAAGCAGGGCAAGGACATCATGATCGGCTTCAATCCCCGCTTCCTGATCGAAGCGCTGCGCGTGATCGATGACGAGGAAGTGGACATCTCGTTCGTGAATCCGAAGGCGCCGTGCTACATCCGCGGCGAGGACGGAAGCTACCTGTACCTGATTCTTCCGGTCAACTTCAGCGGGGCACGCGCGTAATGGAGATACTTCATATTCGGGATGAATACATCAAGCTCGGCCAGGCTATGAAGCTGGCCGGGATCGCCGAGAGCGGGCTGGAAGCCAAGGACCGGATCCTGGCCGGGGATGTGCTGGTCAACGGGGAGCCGGAGCTTCGCCGCGGGCGCAAGCTATATGCCGGGGATACGTTCCGCTGCGGCGGAGAGGAATTCAAGATCGGGTGACCCTGTATGGTGATCAAACAGCTGGAATGCCGGGATTTCCGGAATTATGAAGACCTGACGGTCGATTTTGCTCCGGGAATCAACATTCTGTACGGGGACAACGCGCAGGGAAAGACCAATATCCTTGAAGCGCTCTTCGTCAGCTGTACCTCCCGGTCACATCGCAGCAAGAAAGATCCGGAGATGATCCGGTTCGGACAGGAAGAATCCCATATCCGTATGGTGACGGAGAAAAACGGGATCGAGAGCCGCGTGGATATCCACCTGCGGCGGAATAAAAAGAAGGCGATCGCGATCAACGGCGTCCAGCTGCGGCGCGCGAGCGATCTGCTGGGCGTTACGCACGCGGTCTTCTTTTCGCCGGAAGACCTGAATATCATCAAGAACGGTCCCGCGGAACGGAGAAGGTTCCTGGATATGGAGCTGTGCCAGATCAGCCGGCCGTATCTGTCGGACCTGAATCTGTATCATAAAGCGCTCGAACAGCGCAATCAGCTTCTGAAGGACCTGGCGGATAAGCCGGAGCTTCTGGATACGCTGGATGTATGGGACCAGCAGCTCGTGAACTACGGGAGCCGGATCATGACCGAACGGCGCCGCTTCATACGGCAGCTGGATCAGATCGTCGGGCCGCTGCACGAGCAGCTGACAGGGGGAAAGGAATCGCTAAGGCTCGCGTACGAGCCGGATACGCAGGAAGAGGAATTCGCGGACCGGCTCCTGATCGGCCGGGAAGCGGACCGGCGCCTGCGCATGACGCAGTGCGGCCCGCACCGGGATGACCTGAAGATCTCG
>CADBRP010000150.1 GCA_902797095.1 uncultured Eubacteriales bacterium
AAAAAACCTGCGGGATCCGCGCTTCGGTTCCCGCAGGCGGTGTACATTACTGGGTGAGGCTTCCGGAGGGGCTTACAGGCGCGAGGCTCCTTCCCGCTGCGCAGAAGGAAGGCGTCACCTTTATCCCCGGGGAGCTCTTCTATCCGGAAAAATCAGCCGGAAAACAGTTCATACGTCTCAACTTCTCCTATCCCGGGATCTCTCAGATCGAGGAAGGGATGCTCATGCTGGAGCGTGCCGTTATCAGATGCCTTGACAGTCAGGGCGGCTCAGGCCGGGAAGCCTTTTAACATCCGCTTCCTGCTCATACAGATCAAAGGCGTGCCCGATGGTATCCGCTCTGTGGGAATCGCTGGACAGGATGAACCTTCCTCCGATACTCCGGATGTATTCCCGCATGGGATCTGACGGATACGGCTGGCTGCGGTAGCCTCTTGACATGGCTCCCGTATTGATCTCAAACAGGGCCCCTGCCTTTGCGAGGCGGTCCGCCGCGGCCTTCCAGGCCGCGATATAGCGTGGATCCGTATCATCAAAAAGCTCTCCGTTCTCATTGAACTTCGAAATGAGATCGAAATGCCCGATGATATCGCATCCGGTCTTCTCCGCGGCTCTCCCGGCAGTGGCGAAGAACTCCTCCGCGAGGGAGATCATATCCCCGTCAAACAGCGCGTCGGCCGCGGCGCGCAGGATCTCCGGAGATTCATCGATCGGCACGTATCCGGCCTCAAGATCCGGCATGACCTTGAACCCCTTTTCAGCCGCTCCCTCCGGGCGGATATAGTGAACAGAGCCGATCACATACTCCCAGGGACCGCGGGGGGCGTCCGAAAAGAAATCCCTTTCGATCCCGATATAGACGCGGATCTTATCCTTCCATTTTTCACGGAGCGCTTCGAGCTCCTGACGGTAGCTTTCTTCCGCCTCCGGGCTCATGCTGTATGTCCTGTCAAAGGCGGTGTATCCGTGCCCGGAAAAGCCGATCTCCTCCATGCCCTTAGCCACGGCGCTTCTGATCATTTCCTCCGCTGACGCACTGCCGTCGCACCAGTCTGTGTGCATATGGTAATCCGCTTTGATCATTTCGTCATCTTCTCCTGCTTGACCTTATGGTCGATAACGTGGCGGCTGGCAAGCTCTCTGTGGATATCCTCCAGAGAGATCCCCTGTTCGATCATCATGACCATTACATGATACGCCAGATCGGCGACCTCATAGATGGTCTCCGCCTTGTCCTGATCCTTGGCAGCGATGATGACCTCGGTGGATTCCTCTCCCACCTTCTTCAGGATCTTGTCCAGCCCCTTGTCGAAGAGGTATGTGGTGTAGGAACCCTCCTTCGGGTCGGTCTTCCTGCCCTCGATGAGCTTCATCAGGCCCTCGTAGGAAAACTCATGTCTCTCATCGCTCTGGTAGAGCGGATACTCAAAGCAGGAATCCGTCCCCAGATGGCAGGCGGGGCCGTCCGGCTCCACCATGACGACCAGCGCGTCTCTGTCGCAGTCCGCGGTGATCGATACGATGTGCTGGTAGTTGCCGCTCGTCTCGCCTTTGAGCCAAAGCTCCTGCCTGGATCTGGACCAGAAACAGGTCAGCTCCTTCTCCATGGATATCTCAAGGCTCTCCCTGTTCATATACGCGAGGGTCAGGACCCGTTTCGACACGGCGTCCACAACGATAGCGGGGATAAGGCCTTTTTCGTCAAATTTAAGTTCTTCAATGCTGATCATGCTGTTCCTCCTCAAATGATCCTTGCCGGAACGCCGTGAGCGTCCATCTCCCGCTTCAGATCGCGGATATCTATCTCGCCAAAATGGAATACCGAAGCCGCGAGCCCCGCGTCAATGTCCGGGACCTGATCGAACAGATCCAGGAAATCCTGCATGCATCCGGCGCCGCCAGAGGCGATGACCGGCACATTTACCGCTTCGCATACCGCGCGGAGCATGGGGATGTCAAATCCCTTCTTCACGCCGTCCGTATCGATGGAATTGACGACGATCTCGCCCGCTCCCCTTTCAACGCACTCTTTGATCCAGGAGATGGCCTCCCGTCCCGTATTGTCTCTGCCGCCCCGCGAGAACACGCGGTAAACGCCGTCGATCAGGGAGATGTCCGCGGAAAGCACGACGCACTGGTCGCCGTACAGCCTTGCCGCCTCGTCGATCAGTCCGGGGTTTCTCAGCGCTCCGGAATTGACGCTGACCTTGTCCGCGCCGCACTTCAGCACTCTGTCAAAATCCTCGACCGTGTTGATGCCGCCGCCGACGGTAAGCGGGATGAACACTTTGCTCGCCGTCTCGCAGAGAATGTCCGTAAACAGCTTCCTTCCCTCCGCGGAGGCTGTGATATCGTAAAATACCAGCTCATCCGCGCCGCTTCCGGAATAGTAGGAAGCAAGCTCCACCGGAGAGGAAACATCGTTTAAGTCCTTGAAATTAACTCCCTTTACGACCCGGCCGTCCTTCACGTCCAGGCAGGGTATGATTCTCTTTGTGATCATGATTATCAGTCTCCTGCTGCCGCCACCGCCTCTTTCAGGTCGATGGCTCCTGTATAATACGCTTTGCCGATGATGGCTCCGTAGAGTCCCATCTCCTTTAATCTCACCACATCCTCCATCGCGGATACTCCGCCGGACGCGGTGATATCAAGATCAAACTGTTCGGTCAGCGCCTGGTACAAAGGCATGTTGGTCCCCTGCATCGCGCCGTCCTTTGATATATCTGTTACGATCAGCGTCTTTACGCCCAGCTCCTGCATGTCCCTGCAGAACGCGAACGCCTCCAGGCCGGAATCCTCTCTCCAGCCTTTGATCGAGACAAATCCGTCCCTGATATCCACGCCAACCGCGATCCTTTCGCCGTAAGCGGCCACAGCCTCCTCCAGAAACGCCCGGTCTGTAACCGCCGCGGTCCCCAGGATCACGCGGTCGATGCCGGCCTCCATATACCGGCGGACAACTTCCATGCTCCGGATGCCGCCGCCTATCTCGCAGAAGCAGCCGCT
>CADBRP010000151.1 GCA_902797095.1 uncultured Eubacteriales bacterium
GCGGAGGTGCACATCTGCCTTTCCCCGGACGCGGAGCATGTGATCTGCAGGATCCTGGACGGATTTGAAGCGGAGTACGAGGTGTACCGGCACGACCGCCTCGCGCCGCTGGTGTTCAGCGGGCAGCTTAAGGATATGAGCGAGGTGGAGGACGGAGACGCGGTCATCGTGTTTTCAAGGCGCGCGGTGCTTGCCACCGCGGCGGAGCTGCAGCAGCTGGGGAAGAAGGCCAGCGTGATCTACGGCGCGCTTCCTCCCGCATCCCGAAGGGAAGAAGTGCGGAAGTTCGCGGCGGGGGAAAACACCGTCGTGGTTTCGACTGACGCCATCGGTATGGGAATATCGCTTCCGATAAAGCGGGTGATCTTCCGGGAACTGACGAAATTCGACGGGGAGGACGACAGGACCCTCCTTGACAGCGAGATCCGGCAGATCGCCGGGCGCGCGGGCCGCTACGGAATCTACGACCGGGGCGAGGTGCTGACCCTGGCGGATCCCGAGATCGTAAAAAAGGCGCTGCAGCGCACAGGAAAACAGATCAGAACGGTTACCATTCCGTTCCCGAGGGAGGCGATCGAAACAGGATATTCCTTCCGCAGGCTGTTCGATGAATGGGAGAAGCTGCCTTTCATCCCCGGATTCATACGGGAGGATATGACGGAGGCCGCGTTCCTTCTGGGCGAGCTGGGAGACACTCTGGCCCGGCAGCTGGACAGGAAGCTGCTGTATGAGCTCATCACCTGTCCGGTGGATGTAAAGAACGAGGATCTGGTGCTGTACTGGCTGGAATGCTGCATCGCCATCATCGTGGACGCGGTTCCGGAGGAGCCCATGTTCGATACGGAGACGCTGGAGGGCTGCGAGCTGCAGTACAAGGCGCTGGATGTCCGCCATCAGATCCTGAGGCGCATCGGCATCGAGGATCCGAGGATGGATGAGAAGCTGGAGCTCTGCGAAAAGATCAACCAGCTTTTGCTTACGGACAAACGGAATTTCCAGAAACGGTGCCGCCGGTGCGGCCGGGCGCTGCCCGCGATGTATCCCTACGGGATCTGCGACAGGTGCTTCAGGCAGATGCGGGGGTACGGACGGGGCCGGGGGCGCAGGCGCCGCTGATTTTCCGCGCAAAGGCAGGCCGGCCTTCGGAGCGGACGGCCATGCAAAGGCGGGACGCGTTGTGGCGTAAGCCCCGCGTGTCTGATAAAATAAAAAGAAAAACGGAGGTGAATCATTATGAAGATGAGACATGTGACGATCCATACGGCAAAGCTTGAAGAATCGGTAAAGTTTTATGAAGAGATCGCCGGCCTGAAGATCCAGGCGGAGCTGCGGGGAAAGGGACCCCACGACATCGTTTTTCTGGCCAATGATGAGGGCGAGACCTGCGTTGAGCTTCTGGAGGATCCGGACGGCGCATACGGCGGGGACGGCCTGTCCATCGGATTTGAAGCGGAGGATACGGCGGCGTATCGGGAGGAACTGATCACGAAGGGCATGGAAGTCACTCCTTTGATCTCGCCGAATCCGCAGGTCACCTTCTTCTTTACGAAAGACCCCAACGGAGTGGAAATACAGTTCATATGACGCCTTTATTCAGAAAAAGGAACAGTCCGGACTACCCATATACGGTCAGGAGGAGCGCGAGAAGATCCATCGGGATACAGATCACGGACGGCGGCGTGCTGGTGCGCGCGCCGCGGCGCGCCGGGCAGAAGGAGATCGAAGCGGCTCTTCTGCGGAATGACAGCTGGATCCGGGCGCAGCTTGCGAAAAGGGAACATCGCAGGCAGGAGGCTGAGGCGGCCGGAATTCTGACGGAAAGCGATCTCCAAAGACTGAAGCAGGAGGCGAAGGAGTATATCCCGCGCCGGGTGGCTCATTTTGCCCCGCTGGCGAAAGTCACTCCGGGAAGGATCACCATCCGCGCGCAGAAGACCCGGTGGGGAAGCTGCAGCGGCAAGGGAAACCTGAATTTCAACTGCCTGCTGATGCTGACGCCGCCGGAGGTCATCGACAGCGTGGTGGTCCATGAGCTGTGCCATCTGAAAGAAATGAACCATTCGGCCAGGTTTTACGCGGAGGTCAGACGGGTCTGCCCTGAATACGACCGGTGGAACAGGTGGCTGAAGGAGCACGGTCCCATGATCATGGAACGTATGAAAATGGCTGAAAATGGCCGATAATGGCGAAAGAAGAAAAGGCAGAGGAATGACGACATGAGCCGGCCGGTAAATATTTTTATGCTCTCCAGAATTACCGGAGAGGAAGAATTCAATAATGTCTATCATCACGCGGCGGAAAAGCCGGCGGGGCACCAGACCCGGGAACGTGAGATCCGCTCTCTCCGCATACTGACGGACCGTCTGATTGCGGACGGGATCCCGGTAGCGGCGCTGGACGGAATATTTTTCGGCTATGAGATCCCGGTGATCGGAAAGGAATTCGATCTTCTGAAGTTCCGGGAGGGAAGCTGTCTCAGCATCGAGCTGAAATCACAGATGGTTCCTGAGGAACAGATACGCCAGCAGCTTCTGAAAAACAGGCATTACCTGGGGCATCTCGGGATACGGCTGTCTCTGTTCACAGTGGTGACTGAACCGATGCGCTGCTTCCGGCTGTCGGAGGACCGGCTGGAGGAGGCTTCGCTCAGCGAGATAGAAGCGGAGCTTCTGAAGTATCAGGACGGGTATCTGTCTGAGATTGACGATCTGTTTCAGGCCTCGGAGTATCTGGTGTCCCCGGTAAAGACGCCTGATAAATTCATCCGCGGTGAATATTTTCTGACCCAGGCCCAGGACCAGGTCAAGAAGGAAATTCTGGCCGCGGTCTCCGGCAGGACGGGTTCGGCGGTCTTCAGCCTTCTCGGAAAGCCGGGGACAGGTAAGACCCTGCTTTTGTACGATCTGGGGCGGACCCTGGCGGAAACGGGCCGGACCCTGATCATTCACTGCGGAAAGCTGTCGGACGGGCACCGGATGATATCGGAGCAGCTTGAGAACCTTCAGATCATCTCCCCGGAAGGGATCGGCGGGGACAGATCGGGGCTCGAAAGAGCCGGATTTGTGCTTGTGGACGAAGCGCACAGGATGGATCCCGCTATGTTTGAGATGATCGTCCGGACGGCAAAGGAAAAAGGCCGGTGCTGCCTTTTCTGCCTGGATCCGGAGAAGGTCCTTTCGAGGACGGAGAAGAACAACGACATCGCCGGCAGGGTGGCGGCGCTTCCCCCGGACGCATCGTTTACGCTGTCAGAACGGATACGGACGAACCGGCAGCTGAGGAATTTCATCCTGCAGCTGCAGAACCTGAACTATATCCCCGCGGAGCCCATGAAATATCCGGACGTTTCCCTGAACTACGCTGAGAATCCGGAGGAGGCGAGGATAATCATCGATTATTACCGCGACCGCGGGTATGTGTTCATCAATTATTCGGGAACGGCGGCTGATCCTTACGCGATTCCGGGGAAGGACCCTGAGCCGCGGCAGATCATCGGGCATGAATTTGCTGACGCGGTGATGCTGATGGACGAATCGTTTAATTACGATGCGGAGGGGCGGCTGCACGGACGGGATGATCCGGAGCAGGAGTATATCAGCGTCAATCTTTTCTGGCAGGGAATCACCCGGGTCCGGGAGAAGCTGGCGCTGGTGGTCGTTGGGAACGCGGAGCTGTTTTCGAAGATCTCAGGGATCGTCGGGCAGAAGAGCCTGGTCAGGTAGCGGCGGACTCCCCCGCGCGGCGCTCCGTCCGGGAGCGTATTGCAGGGGCGTATTGATTGACAACGTCCTGCTTTTGCGAGAAAATAGGAGCGTGTAAAACAGCATGCAAAGGCAGGCTTCGCAAGGATAAAAAACAATAGACGCATCCCCGAA
>CADBRP010000152.1 GCA_902797095.1 uncultured Eubacteriales bacterium
ATGCTGGTCATCAACGCGGGATTCCACCAGGTCATCTACGAAGCGGCGCACAACCGGATGCTGCAGAAGACGCTGACGACATATCAGACCTACCTGAAATACCGGAGCCTGAACAGGGTGTACGAGCCGGACTATCTCAAGACCGTGCTCGAGGAGCACCGGCAGATCTTCCTGGCGTTTTCCCGGAAGGACGTAAAGGCAGGCGCGGAGGCGATGGAACGGCATATTAACCGCGCGAAGGAAAGACAGTGCGGATGATCCGCCCGGCCGGCCGCAAAAGCAGGCGGGGGACCGGGCCGCGGAGATATAATCGAGAATAGCAGAGAAGAAAGGATGTCACAGACGATGAAGGAGATCAGACTGATTCCGGCGCTGGAGCTGGGAAACAAGCTGAATGTGGATGTAATGGACTTCCCGGATGGGAAGGCGGAGCCGGGCGCGAAGGAGCGCAGGCGCTGCGCCATCACCGTGGATTACGGACCGCGGGATGTGCGGGAGCTGAAAGAGCGGGGGCTCGATACAGAAGGCATGCTTGAGTATTACAGGAAGCGGATCTATGATCTGGTAAAGGTGAACATCTCCCAGGACTGGGAGTGTGTCGGCGGCATGGAGGAAGTGCTGCAGATTGTGGAGAATCATCTGCTGAAGGATTGATGGGAAAAAGAGTGCGGAGGAAATGAACCATGGTAAAACTTTATGACGGCGGCGTATTTCTTATAAACGGAACAGAGCTGATCCCGGAAGGGGAAGCGGCGGCCGCGGAGAAAAAGTACGGCAGGAAGCTGGACAGGGAGGAAGCGGCAAAGGGTACGATCGCGTGGTCGATACTTAAGGCCCACAACCGTTCCGGCGACATGAAAAACCTGAGGATCGGATTTGACGCGATGGCGTCCCACGACATCACGTTCGTAGGGATCATCCAGACCGCCAGGGCATCCGGGATGGAACGCTTTCCGATTCCCTACGTTCTGACGAACTGCCACAATTCCCTGTGCGCGGTAGGAGGGACCATCAACGAGGACGACCACGTTTTCGGACTTTCCGCGGCGAAAAAATACGGCGGCATCTTCGTGCCCCCGCATATCGCGGTCATCCATCAGTATATGAGAGAAGCCCAGGCCGGCTGCGGAAAGATGATTCTGGGATCTGACAGCCATACCCGCTATGGCGCCCTCGGCACCATGGCCGTGGGCGAGGGAGGCGGAGAGCTGGTCAAGCAGCTGCTGCAGGACACCTGGGATATCGCTTATCCCGGCGTGGTCAACATCCGGCTCACCGGGGCGCCTCAGCCGGGAGTGGGTCCGCAGGACATCGCTCTTGAGATCATCGGGGCAGTCTATGAAAACGGATATGTGAAGAACAAGGTGATGGAATTCACGGGCCCGGGCATCGCGTCCATGACGACGGACTTCAGGAACGCGGTGGACGTAATGACGACCGAGACGACCTGCCTTTCCTCGATCTGGGAGACGGACGGGGATACAGAGGCTTTCCTGGCCCTGCACGGAAGAGCGGGGGACTACAGGAAGCTGGCGCCGGCGGAGATTGCGTATTACGACGGCTGCGTCGAGGTGGATCTTTCGAAGGTGAAGCCGATGATCGCCCTGCCTTTCCATCCGTCGAATACATATACCATCGAGGAACTCATCGCCGATCCGGAGGAGATCCTGCACGCGGTCGAGCTGAACGCCAGGGAGATCACAGCGGGTCCGGATACAGGTTTTTCGCTGCGTGACAAAGTCGTTGACGGCAAACTGCGGGTGCAGCAGGGCATCATCGCCGGCTGCGCGGGCGGAAACTACTGCAACGTCATGGACGCGGCGCATCTGCTGAAGGGCGGAAACTGCGGAAGCGGGGAATTCAGCCTTTCGGTCTATCCTTCTTCACAGGCGGTCTTCCTCGACCTCGTGAAGAAAGGGGCCATCACGGATCTCATGTCAGCGGGCGCTGTCGTGAAGACGGCTTTCTGCGGGCCATGCTTCGGCGCGGGCGACACCCCGGCAAACAACGGCCTGTCCGTCCGCCACACCACGAGGAACTTCCCGAGCAGGGAAGGCAGCAAACCGGGCGCGGGACAGCTTTCGGCAGTAGCGCTGATGGACGCCCGTTCCATCGCAGCGACCGCGGCAAACGGCGGCGTGCTGACTCCGGCGACGGATTTCGCCGAAGTCTTCGCGGATTACACGACTCCTGAGTACAGCTACGATGATTCCGTCTACAGGGCGCGCGTATATCAGGGCTTCGGGAAGGCAGAGCCCGAGGCGCAGCTGGTCTACGGACCGAATATCAAAGACTGGCCGGAGCAGGAGCCACTCGCGGAAAACATCCTGCTGAAGGTCTGCTCACGCATCATGGATCCCGTCACCACGACGGATGAGCTGATTCCGTCAGGCGAGACTTCTTCATATCGTTCCAATCCTCTGGGACTCGCGGAGTTCACACTGTCAAGGCGTGATCCGGAATATGTCGGACGTTCCAAGGCGGTCCGGGCGATGGAGGAAGCGCGTCTTGCCGCAAAGGCGGATGAAATGCCGGCGGATCTGAAGGCGGCGCTTGCTGAAGCGGCGAAGATCACTCCGGATGTGAATACCGATGAGATCGAGATCGGCTCTATGATATACTGCGTGCGGCCGGGCGACGGCTCCGCCAGAGAGCAGGCGGCAAGCTGTCAGCGCGTGCTGGGCGGCCTGGCCAATATCTGCGAGGAATACGCCACAAAGCGCTACCGCAGCAATGTAATGAACTGGGGCATGCTGCCTTTCCAGATGAAGGGCGAGCCTGGTTTTGAGGTAGGCGACTATATCTATGTGCCCGGCGCCAGAGCGGCGCTGGACGGCGATATGAAGGATATCCCCGCGTTCGTGATCGCCGGCGGGGCAGCGGATGTGAAGGAGATCTCTCTTTATATCGCGGACATGACTGAAACCGAGAAGGAGATCGTCCGCGCGGGATGCCTTATCAACTTCAACAGGAACCGCGGATAAAACAGACATGGAAGTGGGCTATGGAAGAGACCAGAACACAGATAAGAAATGCTTGCGGAAACGGCGTCCCGGGCAGCTCCGGGAGCCTTGACCGCTATGAGCGGCCGGAAGGCCGGGAGAAGGGCGTGCTGCTTCCGGTGTTTTCACTGCCGTCGGAATACGGGATAGGGTGCTTTTCGAAGGAGGCGTACCGTTTCATCGACTGGCTGAAACAGACCGGCCACACCTGCTGGCAGATCCTGCCCCTGAATATCACGGGGTGCGGGGACTCGCCCTACCAGCCGCTGTCCAGCTTCGCGGGAAACGTGTATTTTATCGATCCGCAGCAGCTCCTGGAGCAGAATCTCATCACGGAGGAGGAACTGGAGTCCTTCGATTTCGGAAGCGATCCGCGTTATGTGGACTATGAGGTGCTGTACGATGACAGGATCGAAATGCTGCATCTGGCGTACCGCCGGTTCAGCGCGGGAGCGGAAGACGGGCGGGAGTACCGGGAGTTTCTGGAGGAAAACGACTGGTGGCTGTCGGATTACGCGCTGTTCATGGCCCTCCGGGGAGAGTTTGGCAGGGAAAACACCTGGGACGACTGGCCGGAGCCTCTGCGGCGCAGGGATCCGCAGGCGCTGCGGGAGGCGGAGGAAAGGCTTTCGGATGAAATCGGATATCACCGCTGGACCCAGTTTGAATTCTACCGGCAGTGGGCCGCGCTGAAGAGGTACGCGGGAGAATCCGGAATCAGGATCATCGGCGATATGCCCATATATGTATCCTATGACAGCGCGGACTGCTGGGCGGATCCCGGACAGTTCCAGCTGGACGAGAATCTGCAGCCGGTGCTGGTGGCGGGCGTTCCTCCGGATGCCTTCACCGAAGAAGGGCAGCTCTGGGGAAATCCGCTGTATGACTGGGATAAGATGAAGCAGGACGGGTACCGCTGGTGGCTGAACAGGATCCATCAGAGCTTCCGCCTTTATGATGTGATCAGGCTGGATCATTTCCGGGGGTATGAAGCGTACTATACCGTGCCCGCGGGCGCGGAAAACGCGATACACGGAACCTGGAAACCCGGCCCGGGAATCGGGATCTTCCGGCTTCTGGAGCAGGATCTGGGAGGAAGTGCGCCGCTGAATGAGCTGTTTATCGCGGAGGATCTGGGGTTTCTGACTGACGGAGTGAAGCGGCTTCTGAAGGAGAGCGGATTTTCCGGGATCAGAGTTCTGCAGTTTGGATTCGACGGAGACCCGGAGAACATGTACCTTGCTGAGAATATTCCTGAAAACTGCGTGGTCTATACAGGAACGCATGACAACGACACCACCGCGGGATGGTTTGATGAACTCAGCCCGCAGGCCCGTTCCGGGATCCTGCAGTATCTCGGCTGGAGCGCGGAAGACGCCGCGCGGGCGGTCGCTTCAATGAACGGGGAACCGGAAAGGCATGCTGTGATGGCCCAGGCCGCGGACCGCATGGTCCTCAAAGCGCTGAACAGCCGGGCCGGGCTGGCCGTGATTCCCATGCAGGATTATCTGCGTCTGGGCAGCGAAGCCCGGATAAATATTCCCGGAACGGTTGGAGACAACTGGGACTGGAGAATGCGCCCGGAGGAATTCCCGGGATTGTTGTTTTAAATTCTTTTGGCTGTCGGGCCGGATCAGCCTTTCTGCTTCAGAATCAGCGCCTGAGACGGCAGGATCAGCAGCTCGCCTTCATAGATCGCGCCGGAAAGGAGATCCTCCCAGCGGCCGGTATGCGGCAAAGGCAGGATGCGGTGATGTTCTCCGCAGTTGACCGCGATGATCAGACGATCCTGCGCGGTATCGATTCCGGCTGCCTTTCCGACCAGAGCCTGGACTTCCGCCAGAGCTTGAGCGCCAAGTCCGGAAGCATGGGAGCCGGACCCGGAAGCCCGGGTTTCGGAACCGGTCCGCTCAAACATGAACAGCCCGTCCTTTGAAGCCAGCTTTTTATAGCCGCCTTCCCGGAACACCTCGTTTTCCCGGCGGATGCGGATCACCTTGCGGTACCAGTTCTGCAGGTCCGGGTTTTCCGCGCCCCAGGGATAGCAGCGCCGGTTGAACGGATCGTTGTATCCTTCCATGCCGGCCTCGTCTCCGTAATAGATGCAGGGGACGCCGGGAAGCGTCATCTGGAGAACGACCGCCAGCTTGAGGCGCTGGATGCCGAGCTCCCACTCTCTGTCATCCATTGTGATCGCGGCCTTTTCCTCACGGGAGGCTTCAGGTCCGAGCCGCCGCCCGGCAAGGGCGGTGATGATTCTGTCGGTATCATGGGTGCCCAGGATGTTCATGAGGCTGTGCACCACCGACAGAGGATAATTCTCCATGATCTGCTCCATGACGGAGGCAAGTTCCTCCGAACGGCCTTCGCGGACGAAGCTGATGATCGCCCGGCGCAGGGGATAGTTCATGACAGAATCCAGCTTGTTTCCTTCGAAATAGTTTTTTCTTTCCTCATAGGCGATCTTGTTTGACGCGTCCTCCCAGACTTCGCCGAGGATGAGCGCGTCCGGCTTCTCTGCCTTTGCGGCGGCAGTAAGCTGCTCCAGAAAGACAGACGGAAGCTCGTCCACCACATCCAGACGCCAGCCTGAAGCACCGGCCCGGAGCCAGTGCCGGATGACGCCGTTTTCTCCGTTGATGAATTCCTGATAGGAGGGCTCCAGCTTGTTGATGCGCGGGAGCGTGCGGATGCCCCACCAGGTCTGATAGCCGCCCTGCTCAAAATAGTACCAGCTGCGGTATGGGGAGTCGGGATGGTGCAGCGCGCCGTTTCCATAGCGGTCGTACTCGTCGAAATAGCGGGAGTCCGATCCGGTGTGGGAGAAGACGCCATCGCAGATCACGCGGATCCCGCGGGAGGCGGCCTCCTTGCAAAGGCGGGTAAACCCTTCTTCATCCCCGAACATGGGATCGATCTTCATATAGTCCGACGTATCGTATTTGTGGCTGGAATATGCCTCGAATACCGGGCTCAGATAAAGGCAGGTGACGCCGAGCTTTTCGAGATATGGAAGCTTGGCGCGGATGCCCATGAGATTGCCGCCGAAGAAATCATTGTTCAGGATCTCTCCGTTTTCATTCGGAAGGTATTCCGGCATGCCGCCCCAGTCTTCGCGGGTGATCTTTCCCTCCATGCGCACCGGGTCGCCGCATTTTGCGAACCGGTCCACAAAGATGTGGTAGAAGACGCCGCCGTGGATCCAGTCCGCGGGAGCGTAGGATGGCTCGCATACCGTCAGCTGCCAGGCGTGGGGATCATTCGTGACCACAGCCTGACCGGAAGCGGAGTCCCGCCCGATCTGAATGCCCGCGCCGGGAGAATAGACCGGCAGGGCAGCCGGGGAGGTAGCGGGGTTTTCAGCCCTGCCGCCCTTACCGTCCGGGCCTTCGCTGTCTGAATCCTTGCCGGATGAGCCCTTGCCGCCCAGAACTCTGCGCATGCTGATAGTGTACCTGCCCGTTCCCCGTACGGAGATTCCGTGGGTCGGCTTTTCCTCTTCAGAAAGCTGGTCGAAGCCGGGTGGGAGATTTGATTCATTGCAGATCGCGAACCAGTACCACCAGAGCCCCTTTTCCGAAGGGGAAAAGAGCGTGGTAAAGGTCGCCCAGCCCGAGGGTGTCCCGGGATGGCTGACACGCTTCATCGGTACCATGCGCGTGGAGGAATCCTTATCGAAACGGACCAGAAGAACCGGTTTCATCCGCTTCGGGATCCTCTGCAGCATCAGAGTCAGGGCAACAGAAGATCCGGCGCGGACGGCGCCGGCCGGATCACGGAATTGAGTGCTGGTTATATCATGTATCGCCTGTATCATAAAGTAATGTTAAATCCGTTCGTTGCGTTTGCAGTAGAAGGGGTGCGTCAGATAACCGGACAGCATCCTTCCGTCGTTGATAAGAACTTCCTTGTCGAGGATCGCGTAGTTGAGGTGCGCGCCTTCCCCGACGGTGGAATCCTGCATGATCACGCAGTTTTCGACGACTGCGTGCTTTTTGATTCTCGCCCCGCGGAAGATTACGCTGTTTCTGACTTCGCCTTCAATGACCGCGCCGTCAGCGATAAGAGAATTGCTTACATTCGCGGTCTCGCTGTAGCGCGTGCCCGTGCTGTCCTTGGTCTTGGTGATCACCGGGCCCGAAGGGGCATGGAACAGCTGTTTTCTCACATCGTAGTCGAGCAGGGCAAGGTTGCCCGCCAGATATGTGCACAGATCCTCCAGATAGATCACCAGCTCGTCAGTGATATGAGCGTAGATGTTCATTTCGGTGAACATCTGCTGAAGCACGCCCTGGGGAGTGCCGGTCTTAAGAGCGCTCTCGAGCCAGTCGATCAGTTCAAAGAGAAATTCTCTTTTGATGACGCAGGTGCTCATGGCGAGCTCGCAGTTCATCGCTTCCTGCTGGGAAGCGTCAAAGGAGCGTATCCTGCCGTCACTGTCGGTCACCAGCCCCATGCGTTTGTACAGAGGGGTCTGATTCGCGACGTTGTTGGAGAAAAAGCAGGTGATGTCCGCGTTTGAGCCGATGTGATGATCGAGCATGGCGGTAAAGTCTATATTGCCGACATATCCGCTGCCGCAGAGCACAAGGTATTTCTCCTTCAGCTCGCTGATATAGATCAGGTTGCTGCGAAGAGATTCCGTGCGGCTTCCGTTGCTCATGCTGCTGCCGGGAGCAGCAAGCGGCGGCAGGTAGCGAAGGCCCGCCAGCTTTCTGTCCAGATCCCAGACCGCGCCGGACTGGACATGATGCATGACGCTGTCATAATGCTGGCTCATGATGATTCCGACATTATTGATTCCGGAGTTGACCATGTTGGAAAGACTGAAGTCGATCTGCCGGTATTTGGCGCCGAAGGGAACCGCGGCCAGAGTACGCCGTGTTGTCAGTTCCCTGGACAGATTCGCCATGTTATCTGCTAAAATGATTCCTGCAGCATCCATGTTATCTTCCTCCTTCCTGCTTTTGCGCCGGGAGATCCTCCGCTGAATTGATGATCTGTCCGGCGCCGATCACTGTACCGTCAGGGATTTCGATGTTCGGCCCGATTACTGTAAGTTCTCCCGCGTCAAGAGCTTCCCCAATCACTGTGTCCCTGCCGACGGTGACATTCTCACCGATGATGGCGTGGCTGACCTTCGCGTTTTCGCGGAGGAGACAGTCGGACATGATGACGGAGTCATTCACCACGCATCCTTTTTCAACAGCGACATCGCTGAAGATAACGGAGCTGTCGACGGTTCCGTACATGGAGCCCCCGTCGCCGACGATGGAGTTCGTGACTTTAGCTTCAGCTCCCATGAACTCGGGATGCGTGTTGCCGTGGCGGTAGTAGATCCTCCATTCGGGATCATTCAGATAAAGCTCCGGCAAATCGCCCAGCGCGTCCATGTTGGCAGCCCAGAAGGAATCCAGCGTGCCTACATCCTTCCAGTAACCGCCGTACAGATAGGCGAACATCCGCTCGCCTGAATTCAGCATCAGCGGGATGACGTTCTTTCCGAAGTCGTTGGCTGAATCCGGATTCTTTTCATCCTCTTCCAGATACTTGATCAGCTTGTCAGTGCTGAAGATATAAACGCCCATGCTGGCCAGCGTGCTGTTCGGCTTCGCAGGCTTTTCATGGAATTCGGTGATCCGACCGGTGCTGTCGGTGGTCATGATGCCGAAGCGGCTTGCTTCCTCCAGGGGCACATCAATGACGGAAATCGTGCAGTCCGCCTTGTTTTTAATGTGTTCCTCCAGCATGATCCGGTAGTCCATCTTATAGATGTGATCTCCGGAGAGGATCAGCACATACTGCGGGTTGTAGCGGCGGATGAAGCGCAGATTCTGATAGATCGCGTTGGCTGTGCCCTGGAACCAGTCCGCGCCCGCTTCTCCCTCATAGGGCGGCAGTACATGGAGACCGCCGTAACGGAGGTCCATATCCCACGGATCGCCTCTCCCCAGATAGTCATTCAGCTCAAGGGGCTGATACTGCGTCAGAACACCGACGGTGTCGATGCCGGAATTGACACAGTTTGACAGAGGGAAATCAATGATCCGGTATTTTCCGCCGAAGGGAACCGCCGGCTTGGCGGTCGTCTTTGTCAGCGGGACCAGTCTGCTGCCCTGCCCGCCCGCGAGCAGCATGGCAACACATTGTTTTCTCTCGCTCATAATTAATTCATCTCCTTTCCAGCAATATCCCCGAAAGCGGAGGCAGATTTACCTTGATATGCTGCGCAAGGCCGCTGCGCTCTCCGGGAAAAACCTTGTATGTTTTCTTGCGTCGGCTGCCTGCCCCTCCGAAGCGGATCATATCCGTATCAAGCAGCCGTTCATAGCAATCAGCTTCAGGGACCCCGATCTCGGTATCGGTCCAGCGGGATCCGGAAAGATTGAGTATGCAAAGGCAGACGGATCCGTCGCTCCCCGAACGGTACCAGGAATAGACGTTGTGATCCATGTCGTCCGCGTTTATCCATGTAAATCCGCCCATCTCCTGATCCCGTGACCAGAAGGCGGGGTGCTCCAGATAGACATGATTCAGTTCTTTGACGAAGTCCCGCATTCTGCGGTGCTTGTCATACAGCAGCAGCAGCCAGTCAAGCTCCTGC
>CADBRP010000153.1 GCA_902797095.1 uncultured Eubacteriales bacterium
ATCTGTGTCGGCGCCAGACCGCTGTTTTTCCTGGACTACATCGCCTGCGGCAAAAACGTTCCCGAACGGATCGCCCAGATCGTAAGCGGCGTCGCCGAAGGATGCGTGCAGTCAGGCTGTGCGCTGATCGGCGGGGAGACCGCTGAGATGCCGGGTTTCTATCCGGAGGATGAGTACGATCTGGCCGGATATTCCACAGGCATCGTGGACCGCGGCAGAGTGCTTGACAAAAACAGCGTCAAAGAAGGGGACGTGATCATCGCGCTTCCGTCCAGCGGCGTGCATTCCAACGGGTTCTCGCTGGTGCGCAGGGTATTTGACGTGGAGAACAGCGATATCACATCGCCGGTGGAGGAGCTTGGCGGAAAGAGCCTGCTCGATACGCTCCTGACGCCGACAAAAATCTACGTAAAGCCGGTCCTCGCGCTTCTGGAGCAGGTGGCTGTCCGCTCAGTCGCGCATATCACGGGCGGCGGATTCTATGAAAACATCCCGAGAAGCCTTCCCGCGGGAATGTCCGCGAAGATCAGGAAGAGCGACGTCAGGGTGCTGCCGATCTTCTCCCATATCGCAAAGACAGGGGATATTTCCGAGCATGATATGTTCAATACCTTCAACATGGGCGTCGGCATGATCTGCATCGTGCCGCCGGAGGAAGCGGAGAAAGCGCTTCAGGTCCTGCGGGAGAACGGTGAGGACGCTTACATTCTGGGTGAGACTGTCAGCTCGGATGAAGGAGTGATCTTATGGTAAAAACTAAAATCGCTGTTCTGATCTCGGGAGGGGGAACGAATCTGCAGGCGCTGATCGACGCGCAGGAAAGCGGCGTGATCCGGTCCGGAGAGATCGCCCTGGTCATTTCCTCCAACCCCGGCGCCTACGGGCTGAAGCGGGCGGAAAACGCCGGAATACCGACGGCGGTCGTTTCAAAAAAGCAGGCGGGAAGCCAGGAGGCGTTCGAAGGGGAGATGCTGCGCATCCTTGAGGAAAACGGCATTGAGATGATCGTCCTCGCGGGATTCATGCAGATCCTGAGCGCTGATTTTGTAAGGCATTATGAAAAGCGCATCATCAATGTGCATCCGTCGCTGATCCCCTCATTCTGCGGAAAGGGATGCTACGGGCTGAAGGTCCATGAAATGGCGCTGGACTACGGCGTCAAGGTGACCGGCGCGACGGTTCACTATGTCAATGAGGTCCCGGACGGCGGGCAGATCATTATGCAGAGGGCAGTCGCGGTGGAGGAAAACGATACACCGGAAATACTGCAAAAGCGGGTCATGGCGGAAGCTGAATGGCAGATTCTTCCAATGTCCGCGGAAAAAGTCGCAGCAAGGCTGATGAAGGAGAAAGAAGAGATGAAAAGTACGTATCAGATCGATGACATCGGAACACTTCTGGCGGAAAACGCCTATCCCGGAAGGGGCATCGTTATAGGACAGTCCCCGGAAAGCAGGAAGGCTGTATGCGCCTATTTCATCATGGGCCGCAGCGAAAACAGCCGCAACAGGGTATTCACGCTGAAGGACGGAGAACTGTTCACAGAGCCTTTTGATCCTTCGAAGGTGAAAGACCCGTCGCTGATCATCTACGCGGCGCTCAGATCCTTTGAAAGGAAACTGATCGTCACCAACGGCGACCAGACAGATACGGTCTATGATTTCCTGAAGGAGGGAAAGACTTTTGAAGAGGCGCTTGAGACGCGTCAGTTTGAGCCGGACCACCCGAATTTTACTCCGAGGATCAGCGGTATCATTTCGATGGACGACGCTGCCTTTGCGTATAAGATGAGCATTCTGAAGAGCGAGGATCCGGAGGGCATCCGCTGCGGAAGATACACATACAGCTATGAGCCCGAACCGGGCCTCGGACACTTCATCCATACATACGAGTGCGACGGCAATCCGCTGCCGACATTCCAGGGAGAGCCGGAGCGCGTTGAGATCCCGGAGGATATCGACAGCTTCGCGAAGACACTCTGGGACAGCCTGAACGAAGACAATAAGATTTCACTTTACGTCCGCTACACGGACCCGGCCGACGGATCCTATGAGGAGCGGCTGATCAATAAAAACGCGTAGGTAATTATACAAGGGAAGGAGATCTGAATCATGAAGGAATTTGAACTCAAGTACGGATGCAATCCGAACCAGAAACCGGCGAAGATCTATATGAGAGAAGGCGGCGAGCTTCCAATCACGATCCTGAACGGACGCCCCGGCTACATCAATTTTCTCGACGCGTTCAATTCCTGGCAGCTGGTGAAGGAACTGAAGGAAGCGACCGGAATGCCGGCTGCGACCTCCTTCAAGCATGTGAGCCCGACTTCGGCGGCTGTAGGAAAGAAGCTGCCGGAGAAGATGAAGAAGGCGTATTTCGTTGATGATATCGAGGGCCTGGACGAGTCCCCGCTGGCCTGCGCCTACGCCAGAGCGCGCGGCACCGACCGCCTCTGCTCCTTCGGTGATTTCATCGCTCTGTCCGATGTCTGCGATGTGACGACCGCGATGATCATCAAACGCGAGGTATCCGACGGCATCATCGCGCCGGGATACACCGATGAGGCGCTGGAGATCCTGAAGAGCAAGAAGAAGGGCAATTACAATGTCATCGCCATCGATCCGGATTATGTGCCTGAGGAACAGGAGCGCAGACAGGTGTTCGGCATCACATTCGAGCAGGGTCATAACAACATCAGAATCGATGAAAGCCTGCTGGAAAACATCGTGACAGAAAACAAAGAGCTTCCGGATGACGCGAAGACAGATCTGATCATTGCGCTCATCACACTGAAGTATACCCAGTCCAATTCCGTATGCTTCGCGATGGACGGACAGTGCATCGGCGTCGGAGCCGGACAGCAGTCCAGGATCCACTGCACGAGGCTGGCGGCCGGCAAGGCGGATACGTGGCACCTGCGGATGAGCGACAGAGTGCTGAATCTGCCCTTTAAGGAAGACCTGCCCAGGGCGGTGCGCGACAACGCCATCGACGGATATGTCAATGAGTACGAAGAGGATGTCTGCGCTGACGGAAACTGGCAGAAATACTTTACAGAGCAGCCGAAGCCGTTTACGAAAGAAGAAAAGAAGGAATACCTGGCAGGCATCACAGGAGCCTCCCTTGCATCAGATGCTTTCTTCCCCTTCGGAGACAGCATCCAGAGAGGACACCAGAGCGGCGTATCCTACGTGGTACAGCCCGGAGGATCCATCAGGGACGAAGAGGTTATCGATACCTGCAATAAATACGGAGTGGTCATGGCCTGCAACGGCGTAAGACTGTTCCATCACTAAGACAGAGTCGAAGAGGAGCAGAGCATGAAAGTCATGGTAGTCGGCGGCGGAGGCCGCGAGCATGCGATCATCAAAAAGTTAAAGGAAAATGAAAACGTGGAGGTCATTTACGCTCTTCCCGGAAACGGCGGGATTGCCGCCGACGCGGAATGTGTTCCTGTGGGGGCCACTGACCTGGAGGGAATCGCGTCCTTCGCAAAGGAGAATCCGATTGATTTTGCAGTGGTAGCGCCGGACGATCCTCTGGCCATGGGGTGCGTGGATATTCTGCAGGAGATGGGGATCCGCTGCTTCGGACCGGTAAAGGACGCCGCGATCATCGAAGCCAGCAAGGTGTTCTCCAAAAATCTGATGAAGAAGTACGGCATCCCGACAGCTCAGTATGAGGTGTTTACGGATATGGAGAAGGCGCTTTCGTATCTGGACAGCGCGCCGGTGCCCACAGTGGTCAAGGCCGACGGCCTGGCCCTGGGAAAGGGCGTCATCATCGCGCAGACAAGAGAAGAGGCAAAGGCCGCGGTCCGCTCCATGATGGAAGAGAAGAAATTCGGGAAAAGCGGAGATCAGATCGTCATTGAGGAATTCCTGACCGGCCCGGAGGTCTCCGTGCTTTCCTTCACCGACGGAAAGACCATCGTTCCGATGGTGTCCTCCCAGGATCACAAGCGCGCGCTTGACGGAGACCAGGGGCTGAACACCGGAGGCATGGGCACTGTAGCGCCGAATCCCTATTATACGGACGAGGTCGCGAAGGAGTGCATGGAGAAGATCTTCGTTCCGACGATGAACGCGATGAACGAAGAAGGGCGCGCGTTTAAGGGCTGTCTGTATTTCGGCCTGATGCTGACGCAGGACGGTCCGAAGGTGATCGAGTACAACTGCCGTTTCGGAGATCCCGAAACGCAGGTCGTCCTGCCTTTGCTCGAAAGCGATCTGCTGACCATCATGGAAGCTGTCGCGGATGAGCGGCTGGCAGAGGCTGAAGTTAAATTCGCTGACAAGTATTCCTGCTGCGTCGTCATGGCGTCGGGCGGATATCCTGTCAGCTATGAGAAGGGATTCCCGATGAGCATCGGAGAGCTGGATGAAAATGTCGACGTATTCGTTGCCGGCGCGAAGCTTCAGGATGGGGCTCTCGTCACTTCCGGCGGAAGGGTTCTGGGAGTGACCGCTGTGGCGGACAGCCTGCAGGAGGCAATCGATGACGCGTACGCCAATGTGGAGAAGATCAGCTTCGAGAAGGCGTTTTACAGGCACGATATCGGACAGCGCGCGCTGAAGGCATCAGAGGCGGACATAAAGTAGCAGTACGAAAGGAAGTCACATGGTATACAGAGTATATGTTGAGAAGAAGGAATCCGAAGCCAGTGAAGCGAGAGCTCTCGCTTCGGAGATCAGGACATTTCTGGGGATCGGCGGACTGAAAAAGGTCAGGATCCTGAACCGCTATGATGTGGAGGATGTGGATCCGGAGCTTTTTGAGACCTGCATCGGAAACGTGTTTTCAGAGCCTCAGGTGGATGAGGTCTGCAGGACTCTTCAGGAGGCAGGCCTTGACGGAATGAAGGTGTTCGCGGTGGAGGCGCTTCCCGGCCAGTTCGACCAGAGAGCGGACTCCGCGGCGCAGTGCATCCAGATCATCTCACAGAAGGAGCGCCCGCTGGTCGCCTACGCGAAGCTGTACGCGCTGGAAGGAGATCTGACGGAGGATGAGATCGCGGCGGTCAA
>CADBRP010000154.1 GCA_902797095.1 uncultured Eubacteriales bacterium
CCGCGGAGGGCTTCAACAACAGGCTCGGCATCGACGGCATCATCATGACTAAGATGGACGGCGACTCGAGAGGCGGCGCCGCGCTTTCCACCAAGAAGGTGACCGGAAGACCGATCAAGTTCGTCGGTATGGGCGAAAAGTTCGACGCTCTGGAGCCGTTCCATCCGGAACGCATGGCCAGCCGTATCCTCGGAATGGGAGACGTGCTTTCCCTGATCGAAAAGGCTCAGGAGGACTTCGACGAAAAGAAGGCCGAGGAGCTGGAACAGAAGATCCGGAAGAATAAATTCACCCTTGAGGATTTCCTGGAGCAGATGGGCCAGATCCGCAACATGGGCGGCATCGCGAAGATCCTTGACATGATGCCCGGAATGGGACGCGCCAAGGACGAGGATATCGCCAGGGGCGAAAAGGAGTTCACCCAGTATGAGGCGATCATCCAGTCCATGACAAAGGAAGAGCGGGAGAACCCCCAGATCCTGAACGCCAGCAGAAGACGCAGGATCGCCGCGGGATCCGGACAGTCGGTGCAGAAGATCAACCAGCTCATGAAGCGGTATGAAGAAGCCCGCAAGATGATGCGCCAGATGATGAAGCCCGGCAAGGGCAATAGGATGAACAGGATGTTTAAAGGCTTTTGAGAAAGGAAATCTCTGCCTTTGCATATAGAATTCAATTAAAGTATTTTCAGGAGGAATAATAATGGTTAAGATCAGATTAAGAAGAATGGGAGCTCACAAGAAGCCGTTTTACCGTATCGTCGTCGCTGATTCCAGAGCACCGAGAGACGGAAAGTTCATCGAGGAGATCGGATACTATGATCCGATGAAGGAACCCGCTGAAATCAAGATCGACGAGGAAAAGGCTAAGAAGTGGCTGTCCACAGGCGCTCAGCCGACAGATACTGTGAAGTCTCTCTTCAAGAGAAACGGCATTGCATAGAAAGCGGTGAAGTAAATGATAGAATTAGTCAGCGCGATTGCGAAATCCCTGGTTGAGCATCCCGACGCTGTCGAAGTGACGGAATCTCAGAGCGAGGACACGATGGTCATTCAGCTGAAGGTCGCGGAAGACGACATGGGAATGGTCATCGGCAAGCAGGGAAGGATCGCGAAGGCGATCCGCACGGTCGTGAAGGCGGCTGCAACAAAGGCCGGAAAAAAAGTTGTTGTTGAAATCATTCAGTGAACAATGCGGGGCACATCAAGATGTGCCCCTTTTTCAGATATTATGGAGAAAATACTGATCGGCAAAGCCGTGAACGCGGTGGGTCTTAAGGGAGAACTGAAGATCTGGAACTACTCCGATTCCCCGGAGATCTACGAAATCACGCCCGAGGTCTATCTCGGAGACACTCTGCACATGGTGGAGAACGTCCGCACGCAGAAGAATATGGTGATCCTCAAGCTTTCGGGGATCGATGACAGGAACGCAGCGGAGGCCGCGAAGGGCAGGGAGATCTTTATTACAGAGGATGATCTGCCGGAGCTCGAGGAGGGCGAATTCTATATCCGCGACCTCATCGGGATGGAGGTCCGGGAGGAGGACGGAGGTTATGTCGGCGTTGTGACCGACGTGATCCAGAACACCGCCCAGGATCTTTTTGAGATAAGGATGGAAAACGGAAAAAAGGGGCTGATCCCGAAGGTGGACGCCTTTGTTAAGAATATAGACGGGCAGACCCGGACGGTGACCGTCCGGCTGCAGGAGGGACTTCTGGAACTGTGAAGATCGACATACTGACACTGTTTCCCGGCATGTTCGCTCCCATCACCGGTGAGAGCATGCTGGCGCGTGCCGGGGAAAAGGGGATACTGGATATCCGCCTGCACGATATCAGAGACTATACGTTGGATAAGCACAGGCATACCGATGACGCGCCATTTGGCGGCGGAGGCGGCATGGTGCTCATGCCGGACCCGGTTTTCCGCGCTCTGGAGGATATCGGGGCGCAGGGAAAACGCCTGATCTACATGTCTCCCCGGGGAAAGATTCTCGATGAGGAGATGATCAGGGAATTCTCCCGTGAGGAGGAGCTCGTGATACTGTGCGGGCACTATGAGGGAGTGGATCAGCGGATCCTGGACGAATGGAACGCGGAGGAGGTATCCATCGGCGATTATATCCTTACCGGAGGAGAGCTTCCCGCCATGGTGCTGGTCGATTCCGTGTCCAGGCTCATCCCCGGAGTTCTCGGAAATGAGAGCTCCGCGCTGGATGAATCGGTGTACTCCGGGCTTTTGGAGCACCCGCAGTACACACAGCCGAGAAACTACAGAGACATCCCCGTACCCGAGGTCCTTCTCAGCGGCAATCACAGGAATATCCACCTGTGGCGCTTTGAAAAGTCCCTTGAGCTTACCGCGCGGCGGAGGCCTGAGATGCTTCTTGAGTTTGCCGAAAAGCAGGAGAATCTGGACCGCGACGAACGGAAGATTCTGGAACATACATTGCAAGCTTTTGGGCTTTGGTGTAAAATATCAGAATGAAGATAACGATACCCAGAAAGGTAAGAAAATACCTGATCATATATTTAGCGCTGCTGGTTTTTCTGTTCCTGGTGATCGAATTCATCCCGAAAATCACGACAGCTTTTGAAACGACGGAGATTCTTGAACCCGGCGAGCTGCAGATTTCCTGCGACTCGAAGGGCTATTTCGTCAAGGATGAAGCGATCGCTGTAGCGGATGTTTCCGGCAAGGTCGTATACCGGCAGGTCGAAGGTTCTGTCGTGAGGAAGGGCCTGCAGATCGTGGAAATGCAGCCTGTTTCAAAGACCGAGGGCATGAGCCGGAAATACTCCGACCTCATGGCGCGCCTTGAGGGATTTGAAGGAATCTCAAAAGGCGGGAAATCACCCATCAGCGGGATCTACAGCCTTACCATGGACGGCTACGAGAAGAGCCTGAGCCCGAAATATCTGGATTCACTGACGTACGACCAGATAAAGGAAATGTCGCTGATCAAAAAAAGCCTGAAGCAGGATTCCGCGCTGGCCGGTGAACCGATCTTCAAGATCACCAACGACGCCAGATGGTATCTGCTGTGCTGGATGTCCGAGAAGAAGGCGCACTCCTTTACAGAGGGCCAGAAAGTTGGCCTGGAGCTTCCCGCGGGGAGCGTGCAGGCCACTGTTATGAAGATCACGCCGGACAAAAGGAATTACAAGGTTGTGCTTTCCTCGACCATGTACTACAAGGATCTGGAATTCAGCAGGGAGGCTGATGTAAAGATCGTAAACAGCGACAGCAGCGGGCTTCTGATCAGCAACAGCTGCATCATCGAAAAGCACGGCCGTGAAGGCGTTTACGTCAGGAATAAAAACGGCGATTACAGATTTGTGCCTGTCAACGTGATCAGTACAGACGGAGAGAGATCCATCGTCTCGGAAACCAGTTATTATGACGCGAAGGGACGGACAGTCTCCACAGTCAGCGTTTACGACGAGGTGCTGAAGAACCCGAAGAGGGCTCTGAAGAAGGATCTTAAGGCAGAGGAAAAGGCGCGCGAAGAGGAAAAGCGGAAAGCTGAAGAAGAAGCTACCCGGACGTCCTCGAGCAATGCCGCAAATACAAAGAAAACAGAAAATACAACAAAAGCCGGAACGACATCGGTGACGAAGCCGACATCCGCTCCGGCCACCAACTCGTCGCAGCCGTCGCAGACACAGCCGACCACCGGCGCGGCACAGCCGTCGCAGACGCAGCCGTCGACCAGCGCGGCACATCCGTCGCAGACACAGCCGACGACAAAGGCCGCAGCGCCGACGACCAAAGCAACGGCCAAGCCGACGACCAAAGCAACGGCCAAGCCGACGACGAAGGCGACGAAGCCGACGACAAAGGCTCAATAAGGAGGAATCATGGAAGACATCAGAGCGAATCTTGAAGCGGTACACGGAAGAATCAGTCAGGCGGCGTCAAAGGCAGGACGCGCGGAGGAGGATGTGCTTCTTGTCGCGGTCAGCAAGACCAGAACGCCTGAGGAGATCAACACCGCAATCGACGCCGGTGTTACGGACATCGGTGAAAACAAGGTGCAGGAGATCATGGATAAATACGAAGCCGTCAAACCGGTTAAGTGGCACATGATCGGCCACCTGCAGACGAACAAGGTAAAATATATCATCGACAAGGTATGCCTGATCCATTCTGTGGATTCGCTGAAGCTGGCGAAGGAGATCAACAAGCGCGCGGCTTCCCACGGAATCGTGATGGACATTCTGGTGCAGATCAATCCCGCGGACGAGGAGAGCAAATTCGGCGTCAGCCTTTCCGATACGAAGGAGCTGATCATGGAGATCCTCGAAAACTGCGAGAACATCCGTATCAGAGGACTGATGAGCGTTGCTCCCGCAGTGGAGGATCCGGAGGATGTCCGCGGATACTTCGAAGAGGTGAAGGCTCAGTACGATGAATTCTCGAAGATCGAGCATGAGCGGATCGACTTTAAATATCTTTCCATGGGAATGTCCCATGATTTCGAGGTGGCGATCGAAGCCGGATCGAACCTCGTCAGGGTAGGGAGCGCTATCTTCGGCGCGAGAGATTACGGTAATCTGGAGGGTTAAAGATGGGAGTGCTGAACAAATTCAGGGACCTGATCGGGATCGAGGAGTACGAGGACGAGTACGACGACATCCTGGAAGCGGAGGAGGAATCCTACCGCCAGCCGTCCGAGCAGGAGAGAAGGCCTGTTCAGGACAGAAGGCTGGCAGGGGCGGCGGTTCCGGCCGCGGAGCGTTCCGCGCCGGGTTCCAGAACGGCCAATATCGTTTCAATGCAGGAAAGGAAGGTAAGAGCCATTACGAATGCGTTAAAACTGGTTGTAATCGAGCCTGAAGGCTTTGAAGACTGCTCCAGGCTGGTAGACAGCCTCAAGAGCAGAAGGCCCATCATCGTAAATCTGGAAAAGCTGGACACGGATCTGGCAAGGAAGATATTTGATTTCCTCGGCGGCGCGACATACGCGCTGAACGGCAATGTGCAGAAAGTGGCAAACAACATTTTCGTGTTTGCCCCGGAGAACGTCGCCATCGATTCCGAGGGCGATCACCAGCCGTATAATTTTGCGGATAAGAACGAGGACTTTAATCCCTGGAAGTAGAGCGGAGAATCGGATATGATCAGACCTGTTGACATTCAGGAGAAGGAATTCTCCAGAGCGGTTCGAGGATACAAAGAAGACGAGGTCAACGCGTTTCTTGACGAAATCACGCTTGATCTGGAGCGCCTTCTCAATGAACTGCGCGAAACCAAAGAAGAGAACAGCCGTCTCGTAGAGGAGCTGGAACGTCACCGCGGTTCGGAAGGAACCGTAGTGGAGACCCTGGAGGCAGCCAAATCGCTGATGGCTGATATTTCCTCCAGCGCTGAGAAGAGGGCCGACATCCTTCTGAAGAACGCGGAGCTTGACGCTGAACTCATGAAAAAGGAAGCGAGGGAAATGGCGGAGACCATCTCCAGGGAGAGCGAGGCCATCCGCGCCAGGTTCATCAGTTTCCGCACCAGGTACAAGCAGCTGCTGGAGTCAGAGCTCAGAAGATTTGAGTCGCTGTCCGGCGAGATGTTCCCGGAGTTCGGAATCGACGATTTTGACGATCTTCCGGAACCGCTCGATGTCCCGCAGAGTCCGCGGCAGACTCAGTTCGTTCCATCCGTAAGCGCTGATATGAACCGCAGGGATACGGTCAGCAGGGATACGATCAGGACAAAGGGCTGAACACCGGACAAAGGCCCGGCGGTCCGCAGGGTTAAAACTGAAGGAAAAGGAGGCAGGGGTCTTCGGACCCCTTTTCTGTATGATATATCTGGCAATTATCCTCGGAGTGATGGTTCTGGACCGGGCGGTCAAGATCTATATCAGCTCAAGCATGGAGCCCGGAGGCACCATCCCCGTCATCGAGAACATCTTTCACATTACATATATCAGGAATGAAGGCGCGGCCTTCAGCATGCTGCAGGGGCATCCGCTGCTTCTGATCATATTTCCCGCGGTCGTGCTCTGCATCGGAATCATCTTCATACTGGTGAAGAAAAATGATTTCAACAGGGTGTTCATGACATCGCTGTCCCTGATCGTGGGAGGCGGACTGGGAAATCTGACAGACCGGATGGCGCAGGGATATGTGGTGGACATGTTCGACTTCCGTGTATTCCCGGTGTTCAACGTGGCCGATATCGCGGTCTGCGTGGGATGCGGGCTTCTGATGCTCTATATGGTTCGCTACAGCGGCACGGAGAACGGAAATGGAAGAAAATAACATTCTGGAAATGACGGTAAGCGGAGAGCAGGCGGGACAGCGCCTGGACAGGGTGATCCCCGGAGAATTCGACCAGCTTTCCAGAAGCTATTTTCAGAAGCTTCTGGAGCAGGGCAGCGTCACCCTGAACGGCAGCGTCTGCACCGAAAAAAAACGCGCCGCCGCGGAGGGGGACCGTATACGGATCGTACTTCCGGAGCCGCAGAAGACCGACGTGGAGCCGCAGGACATACCCCTTGATATCGTTTACGAGGACAGCTGCCTGCTGGTGGTCAACAAGCCGGCGGGCATGGTGGTGCATCCCGCGCCCGGAAGCCCGGACAGGACACTGGTCAACGCGCTGATGCATCACTGCGGAGATGATCTTTCCTCCATCAACGGCGTTCTGCGCCCCGGGATAGTCCACCGGATCGACAAGGACACCAGCGGGCTCCTGGTGGTCGCGAAGAATGACCAGGCGCATGAGAAACTGTCCGCGCAGCTGGCGGAGCACAGCATCACAAGAAGATATCTCGCCCTGGTCCTCGACAACATAAAGCAGGATGAAGGCACGATCGATCTTCCTATAGGAAGGGATCCCGGAAACCGCCTGCGCAACGCGGTCGTAAGCGGCGGAAGGCGCGCGGTCACCCATTACCGTGTCCTGGAACGCTTCGGCAGGTATACGTTTATCGAAGCGCGGCTTGAAACCGGCAGGACCCATCAGATCAGGGTGCATATGTCATATATGCGGCATCCGCTGCTGGGAGATACTCTCTACGGGCCGCCTAAGAACAGAGCCGGAGCCGGGCGGCAGATGCTCCACGCGGGCGTTCTGGGGTTTGTGCATCCTCTGACAGGGGAATACATGGAGTTTGAGGCTCCGCTGCCTGAGGATTTCACGGAAGTGCTTGAAAGGCTCAGAAGCAGAGCTTAATCCTTCGTCTCAAGCTGGAAATCATCCTTAAGATAGGCGAGGCAGCTCTCACATACGAATCCGTTTTTGAAGCAAAACGTGTCTGTGTACTCGCATCCGCATATAGTGCATTTCCTGGCTGTCATAGCTGTTCTCCTTTCTTTATGAACAATAAAGCCTGTGACCGCGGAGCAGACGCCCCGCTGCCGGATACCGGCGTGATGTAGGTACATCGTAAAACACATACAGAGAGATGACAAGAAAAATCTGACATTTTTGTAACCAATAGTCAATTTCGTGTAATCAGAAGGTACAGATGAAATGTATGAAACATTCCCTCTGAAAAAGACAGAGAAGGGCACGATACAGGGTTATCGCTGGCCCCTTGAGAATCCGGAAAAGGCAGTATGCATCGTGCACGGCATAGGTGAATACGGCGGCAGGTATGACCGGGTCGCTTCAAAGTTCAATGAAGCGGGAATCGCCGTGTTCTCCATGGATATGCGCGGGCACGGGGATTCGCCCCAGAGAAAGGGCCACTGCGCTCCAAGGGCTGAAGTCCTGGAGGATGTGAGCGCCTTGCTGCGGGCCGCGAGGCATGAATATCCCGGAAAGGACGTGATCCTTTACGGCCACTCCATGGGCGGAAACATCACCCTGGATTACAGAAGCCGCGGATCGATGAAC
>CADBRP010000155.1 GCA_902797095.1 uncultured Eubacteriales bacterium
CAGACAAATCGTATATTAAGACAGTTTTATTTATACTTATGCACAAAAAACAGTAGAATAGAACAGTAGAAAATGGTACAATTAAAAGAATCTGAAATAAAGGAGAGGCAGATCAAAATGGAAGGAATCAGAAAATTCAAGCGCGTACTCGTAGCTAACCGCGGCGAGATAGCTATCCGGATCTTCCGGGCATGCAAGGAACTCGGAATCCGCAGTGTTGCCATTTACTCAGAAGAGGATAAAAATACACTGTTCCGGACAAAAGCGGACGAATCCTATCAGATCGGACGCGGCAAAGCCCCCGTGGACGCTTATCTCGCGATTGATGAGATCATCGAGCTTGCCCGGGCAAAGGGCATAGAAGCGATTCATCCGGGATACGGTTTCCTCGCGGAGAACACACAGTTTGCCAGAGCCTGTGAAGCCGCGGGCATCGTTTTCATCGGGCCTGAATACCATATGATGGACAGCCTTGGCGACAAAGTCAAGTCCAAGATCATCGCGCAGTCCGTGGGAGTACCGACGATTCCCGGAAATACCGAGACGGTTCCGGACGCGGAGACCGCGCTGGCTTTCGCGGACGAATGCGGATATCCCGTCATGCTCAAGGCGGCGGCCGGCGGAGGCGGACGCGGAATGCGTATCGTCAGAAGCCGTGAAGAGATGAGAGAACAGTATGCCAGCGCGAAGAGTGAGGCGGCCAAGGCATTCGGCATCGACGATATTTTCATCGAGAAGTATCTGGAAAAGCCGAAGCACATCGAGGTCCAGGTGCTGGGCGACAACTACGGAAACGTGGTGCATCTCTATGAGAGAGACTGCTCCATCCAGCGCCGTCACCAGAAGGTCATCGAGTTCACGCCTGCCCTGAACATTTCCGCGCATCTGCGGGAGCAGCTGTGCCTTGACGCGATCAAGATCGCGAAGGCGGTAAACTACCGGAGCGCGGGAACGGTGGAATTCCTGATCGATAAAGAAGGAAACCACTATTTCATCGAGATGAATCCGAGAATCCAGGTGGAGCATACCGTAACTGAAATGACCACCGGAATCGATCTGGTTCAGTCCCAGATCCTGATTGCCGAGGGATACCCGCTCGATTCTGATGAAGTCAACATCAAGAGCCAGGATCAGATCCAGCCGAGAGGTTACGCGATCCAGTGCCGTGTCACCACAGAGGATCCGATGAACGGATTCGCTCCGGACACGGGCATCATTACGAAATATACCAGCCCGGGCGGATACGGCATCCGTCTGGACGGCGGCAACGCTTTTGTAAACGCAGAGATTTCTCCTTACTATGACAGCCTTCTGGTCAAGGTGACCGCATGGTCGAGAGATTTCAACGACGCGGCGAACAAGGCGGGACGCGCGCTCAAGGAAATGCATGTAAAGGGCGTAAAGACAAACAGGACTTTCCTGCTCAACGTCCTGAACCATCCTGTATTCCGCGCGGGAAGATGCGACACCGGCTTTATCGCTGACAATCCGGAGCTGTTCAATGTACAGCCGAAGGAAGACAAGGAAATGAAGGTCCTCACATTCCTCGGCGATAAATTCGTCAACGGGAACAAGGGCCGCAAGCCGGAATTCAACGTACCGATATTCCCGCGCATCAAGCCTGCGGAGATCAACAAGCTGACCGGCACGAAGCAGCTGATGGATGTCAAGGGACCGGAGGGCGTGAAAGAATGGATCCTGCAGCAGGATAAGCTGCTGATGACGGATACCACGATGCGTGACGCGCAGCAGTCCCTGATGGCGACCCGTGTCAGAACCGTCGACATGGAAAAGATCGCTCCGGCAGTCGCGCTTTACGGCAGAGAACTGTTCTCACTGGAGATGTGGGGCGGAGCCACCTTTGACACAGCATACCGGTTCCTGAACGAGTCTCCGTGGGAAAGACTGGAGACCCTGCGGAACAAGATCCCGAACATTATGTTCCAGATGCTGATCCGCGGCGCCAACGCGGTAGGATACAAGAACTATCCGGACAATGTGATCCGCCGGTTCGTTAAGGAAGCCGCTCAGTCCGGCATCGATGTCTTCCGTATCTTCGACTCCCTCAACTGGATCCAGGGCATGGAGGTCGCGCTGGATGAGACCCTGAACCAGGGCAAGCTCGCGGAGGCGTGCATCTGCTACACCGGAGACATCCTGGACGAGAAGAGAGATAAATACAACCTGAAATACTATGTCAATATGGCGAAAGAGCTGGAGAAGCGCGGAACTCACATTCTGGGCATCAAGGACATGTCCGGCCTGCTCAAGCCGATGGCCGCGCAGAAGCTGATCGCCGCCCTGAAGGAAGAGATCGGCATTCCGATCCATCTGCATACTCACGACACCAGCGGCAACGGCGTAGCCACACTGATGATGGCGGCCGGCGCGGGCGTGGATATCGTGGACGCGGCGTTTAACAGCATGTCCGGCCTCACAAGCCAGCCTGCCCTGAACTCCATCGCCGCGGCTCTGGAGGGAACCAAAAGGGATCCCGGCCTGGATCTGGACGGCATCCAGAAGATCTCGGATTACTGGGCAGCTGTCAGACCGGTCTACCGCCAGTTCGAGTCCGACATGCAGACGGGCTCCGCGGAGATCTACAAGTACGAGATGCCTGGAGGACAGTATTCAAATCTGAAATCCCAGGTTGAGAGCTTCGGCCTCGGACACAAGTTCCAGGAGGTCAAGGACATGTACAAGACCGTCAATGAGATGCTGGGAGATATCGTCAAGGTAACCCCTTCCTCAAAGGCGGTTGGAGATATGGCCATCTTCATGGTGCAGAACGACCTGACTCCGGAGAATATCTACGAGAAGGCGAAGGACATCGACTTCCCGGATTCCATCGTTTCCTACTTCGAGGGAATGATGGGTCAGCCCGTGGGCGGCTTCCCGGAGGAGCTGCAAAAGTTGGTGCTGCACGGCAAGAAGCCGATCACATGCAGACCCGGCGAGCTGCTTCCGGATGAGGACTTCGACGCCATCAAAAAGATGCTGCGTGAGAAGCACGGCCTGAAGGGAACCGAGAAGGAAGCGCTGAGCTACGCGATGTATCCGAAGGTCTTTGAGGATTATCTGAACCATCTGCAGACAAAGGGCAATTTCCGCCTGATGGGAAGCGATATCTTCTTCCATGGACTTTCGGAAGGCGAGACATGCGAGGTCAAGGTCCGTGAGGGCAAGGAACTCGTGATCCGCCTGTCTAACGCCCGTGACATGGATGACGAGGGATTCCGCGATGTGGTATTCGAGGTCAACGGCCTGAGAAGCGCTGTCAAGATCAAAGACCAGGCGGTGACCATGGCTTCCGCGGGATCGCAGATCACATACGCGGACGCTGACGACCCGGCTGAGATCGGAGCCAATATCCCCGGCACGATCCTGAAAGTGCTGGTCAAGGAAGGCGATGAAGTCGAGGAAAAGCAGCCCGTCGCTGTCATCGAGGCGATGAAGATGGAGACAAATATCCTGGCCTCTATGACCGGTATAGTAGATAAGATCTATGTCCGTGAAGGCCAGCAGGTCAAGGCGGGCGAGCTGATCGTGATGCTGAAGCAGGGATAATTCCCGGCCGGCCCGCGTCAGCAGGACAGCATGCGGGAACAGGAGGAGAAAATGTTTGACGGCCCTATCGGCAAAATCATATTGTTCTGGATCTTCATGATCGGCGCCCTGTTTTTCGCGCGGGCTCTGGGTTTCTCCGGAGACACAAGGCAGACGGTGATCTTTCTGATCGCCTGCGCCCTGATCTATGTGGTCTGGGTGATCGGAAGGACTCTGGCGAAGCGCAAAAAAGAAGCGGAAAGCTACAGGCCGCAGTCCGG
>CADBRP010000156.1 GCA_902797095.1 uncultured Eubacteriales bacterium
GTGATCACGGGAACGGAAAGCCAGGCTGAGGAATTCTACTCGAAGCAGCTTGATTCCGTCAGAGCGCTGGATGATTTTGAGAATACGGAGAAGACCGTCGCCTTTTTCTACATTTCTTCCGACTCCAAGGTCGTGGCCAGGAGCAGTTCTGACTACGTCCCGAAGATGATCGAGATCGCGGGCGGAAGGTATATCTTCTCGGATCTGGAAAACGATAAGGATACCGCCGCCGTGGACATGTCGACGGAGACTTTCTTTGATACCGCGGCTGACGCGGACTATATCATATACAACACCAGCATCGACGGCACGGTCCGGTCGATGGATGATCTGATCGGCAAGGACCCCATCATGAAAAAGATGAAAGCGGTCAAGGAGGGAAAATGCTGGGTGACCGGCAGCTCCATGTACCAGAGAACGGACCTGGCGGCTGAGATGATCCTGGATTTTCATAAGCTTTTCACTGAGGAGGATCCGCAGGATCTGAAGTATCTGGAGAAACTGCGGTAAAGCCGCCGCGCGGGGGAAAAAGCGGGAGACGCGAAAAAAATGAGCAATCAGAACAATAAAGCGGAACTGACCGTCGAAAACAGCAGCTTTCACGCGGAGAACTTCCGGCGCAGAACCAGATGCACCATCGTATTTGTGATCCTGATCGCCGCCTTCGCGGTCATAAGCGTGATCAACATCAATTCCGGAAACGTCCATATCAGCGTCGGGGAGATAGCCCGGGCGGTTTTCCTGCGGGAAGGCACGGAAAAGAATATGGATATCATATGGACCATCCGACTTCCGAGGATCATCGTATCCATGCTGCTGGGCGGCGCGCTGGCGCTGTCAGGTTTTCTGCTGCAGACCTTTTTTGAAAACCCGATCGCCGGTCCTTATGTGCTGGGTATCTCATCCGGCGCGAAGATGGTGGTCGCTGTCGTCATGATTGTTTTTACGCAGCAGGGCATCCGGGTCACGTCCTTCTCGCTGATCTCGGCGGCCTTCATCGGCGCGCTGGCGGCGACGATGCTGATCCTGGCGGTCTCCCAGAAGATACGGAACATGGCGGCCCTTCTGGTGGCCGGCATCATGGTGGGGTACATCTGCAACGCTGTGACGGAGTTTCTCATCACCTTCGCCGAGGATTCCGACATCGCCAACCTCCACGTCTGGTCCCAGGGAAGCTTCTCGGGGATGACCTGGACGAATGTGGCGGTCTGCCTCGTAGTGGTGGGCGTGGGATTCATCCTGATCATGGCGCTTTCCAAACCGATCGGGGCGTATCAGATGGGTGAGATGTATGCCCAGAGCCTCGGCGTCAACATCAGATTCTTCCGGGTGGCGCTGATCACGCTGTCCAGTCTGCTGGCGGCCTGCGTTACAGCTTTCGCGGGACCCATCTCCTTCGTCGGGATCGCGGTTCCGTTTCTGGTCAAAGGAGCCATGGGCACATCAAAGCCCCTGGTGGTCATTCCCGGATGCATGCTCGGCGGCGGCGTGTTCTGCATGGTATGCGATGTCATCGCCCGCCTTCTGTTCGCCCCGGTGGAACTCAATATCAGCACGGTGACTGCGGTGTTCGGCGCCCCGGTCGTCATCTACATGATGGTCAGCAGAAAGGGGCTCCGGTGATGGATCAGAAAAAAGACACATACATCCGCATGGATGACCTGTCCGTCGGGTACAACGGAAAAGCGCTGATCCGGGACATCTGCATCGATATCAAAAAAGGCGAGATCATATCCATGATCGGACCCAACGGCGCGGGCAAGTCCACGATCTTAAAGAGCATCACCCGCCAGCTGGCGCTGATCGGCGGCAGGGTTCTGTTTCAGGAAAAGAATCTCCATAAAATGCCCTTCAGGGATCTTTCGCAGAAGATGGCTGTCGTGCTGACGGAGCGGCCGAAAACGGAGCTTCTAACATGTTATGACATCGTGGCCAGCGGGAGGTATCCATACACCGGCAGGCTGGGGATCCTGAGCGAAGAGGATGAGCGCCTGGTGGACGAAGCGCTCGCGGCTGTCCACGCTGAGGAACTGGGGCCGAAGGATTTCAGCGCCACCAGCGACGGCCAGCGCCAGCGGGTCCTGCTTGCCAGAGCAATCTGCCAGGAGCCGGAGATCATCGTGCTGGATGAGCCCACATCATTTCTGGACATCCGGTACAAGCTGGAACTTCTTTCCATTTTAAGGAACATGGCAAAGAAAAAAGGCATCACGGTCATCATGTCCCTGCATGAAATAGATCTCGCTGAGAAGATCTCCGACCGGATCATCTGCGTGAAGGGCGACCGGATCTACCGGTATGGACCCCCGGAGGACATTTTTGACGAGGAGACCATCCGGGAGCTTTACGGGATAGACAACGGGTTTTTTGATCCGCTGTTCGGCAGCATTGAGCTTCCCGCGCCTACAGGCAAAGGCTGGGCAGGCGGGGAAGATGACGCGGCTGATGGCAGCGGTTCAGAGGGCGGCTCCGAAAAGTCTGACGCCGCGCCGGCGCCGGAGGTGCTCGTGCTTTCCTCCGGGGGCAGCGGCATTCCGATCTACCGCATGCTGCAGAAGAAGAATATCCCGTTCATCGCCGGGATCCTCGCGGAAAACGATATGGACTGGCAGCTGGCCCGTCTGCTCGCGGCGGAAGTCATCGCAACTCCTGCCTTTGAGCCGGTAAGCGGGGAGGCTCTCGCAAAGGCGGAGGAAGCCGTCCGCCGGTGCGAAAAGGTGATCGTAACGGACTTCCCCCTGGGAAGCATGAATAAGGAGATCGCCCGGGTCATTGATCAGGCGGAAAGCGCCGGAAAGCTGGAACGGCTTTGATCGAAGCGGGAGGATCATGTGGTACCATGGTAGTATTTTTTTGTATGACGGGGCAGCTTCATGAATAGATATTGAAGCGGAAAAAGGCCCATGTTATAATGGTTAAGCCGGCTGGAGGCAGCAGCTTCACACCGGCGGAAATGAGAATACAAAAACCGACAGGTGCCGGAGAAATCCGGATAATAGGGAAACAGGTGAAAGTCCTGTACGAACTCGTCACTGTAATCGGATGGTCCGGGCCTTGATGCCACTAAGAGATTGGGAAGGCGGCCCCAGGGCAATGATCCGTGAGTCAGGAGACCTGCCTGCCGGGACAGAGGCGGCCGCTTACGCGGGTGCCTCGGCCACGAGTAACTGGCGGTTGTAAATACCTGTTGAAGCAGATCTGTGAGATTTTTCATTAGGCCTTTGCTCCGTTCGGCGAAGGCTTTTGTGTTCTCCGAGGTTTTTTTCTGATTGGAGAAGGAGGTTGCAACACAATGAAAAATCTCAGAAAAATCCTTATCCTTGCTCTCGCTTTTGTAATGGCGCTGGGCATGATGCTGATGGTCACCGGCTGCGGCGGATCTGAAGAAGCCGTAACGGACGAAGCAGCGACAGAAGAGGCGGCGGCGGATGCTGTAGCGGCCTGCAATGAAGCTATCGAGGCGATCCAGGTCCAGGAACGGACAGAGGACACGGATTCCCAGTGCGAAGCGGCTAAGGCCGCGTATGACGCGCTGAGCGACGAGCAGAAGGCGCAGCTGGATGATCCGGACTACTTCGGCCTGGATACCGGCGACGCTTCAAAGGATGATCCGCTGAACGGCGATGAGATCGGCGAAAACGAGCTGCTGGTCGTATCCTTCGGCACATCCTTCAATGACAGCAGAGCCACGGATATCGGCGGCGTGGAGAAGGCGCTGGCCGCAGCGTATCCTGACTGGTCTGTCAGAAGAGCGTTCACAGCTCAGATCATCATCAACCATGTACAGGCAAGAGACGGCGAGAAGATCGACAACGTTCAGCAGGCTCTGGACAGAGCAATCGCAAACGGCGTCAAGAACCTGGTCATCCAGCCGACACACCTGATGCACGGCGCGGAATATGACGAGCTGACAGGAGCTGTTGAAGCAGTAAAGGACAAGTTTGAATCCGTAGAGATCGCAGAGCCCCTGCTGGGCGAGGTCGGCGCGGACGCTTCCGCTATCAACGCTGACAAGGAAGCAGTCGCGAAGGCTGCTGTAGCTGAGGTCGTCAAAGTCGCGGAGGCTGATTCCATCGACGCGCTGGCTGAGGACGGAACCGCTGTCGTATTCATGGGACACGGAACAGGCCATGAAGCGAATGTGACATATGACCAGATGCAGGCGCAGATGGACGCGCTGGGCTACAAGAACGTATTCATCGGCACAGTCGAAGGAAACCCGGCTGACACGGCGCTCCCCGAGGTCAAGAAGGCTGTTGAGGAAGCCGGATACACCAAGGTCATCCTCCGTCCGCTGATGGTAGTCGCAGGCGACCACGCGAACAATGACATGGCGGCTGATGAAGAAGGCACCTGGTACTATGGATTCGTCAATGGCGGCGAGTTCGAGGTCGAAGGCGCTGATAAGCCGGTCGATATCGGAGAAGGCCTCGGCGCGGACAACGTGACTTGCCAGATCGAAGGTCTTGGAAGAATCGCTGACGTTGAGAAGATCTATGTGGATCAC
>CADBRP010000157.1 GCA_902797095.1 uncultured Eubacteriales bacterium
ACGGACGGTCAGGCGGCCGTTTTCTTCCAGAAACCTCATGGGAATGAAATAGCGGCATTCGCATGAGGAGAGCATGACACGCTCAAACCGGAAGAACCGGCCGGGATCCGCGCTGAGGCTGAATTCACAGCAGTTTTTCACTATGATCACTCTCCTTTTATCAGCATTTCTTTCTATTGGGAGGAAGCGCAGCATCTGCTGCAGGGACTGAAGCCCTGCTGCTCCGCCTCCGTCCGGTCGATGACAATGGTGTGCTTTTCCAGCATCCGACAGCTTCCGATATGAAAGGCGGTATCCTCTCCGCTGAAGCAGTAAACTATCGCGCCGTTGCGCTGCCGGTCTGAATGGCAGGCCCCGCAGGCGGGGTGGGAGGAACGCAGGCTGCTGCTGAGCTCGACCGCCTCAAAGGACGCCTGTACATAGGAGCAGCCCTCGTGGTGATACCGCTTTCCCTGCTGAGGAAAAATCAGGACAGGGTCTTCCGGGACGCCGTTTTCCAGGCCTTCCTTTCCGAGTCCCGTTCCGTCAGGGCTTCTGCCGGCAAACCCGCGGTAACGGATGGCGGAAGCAAAGCGGAAGCGGCGTGTGAATCCTGCGGGAAGAGGGACTTCATATGAGACGCACAGACGGTACTGCGTGAGATGATCTGTCTCTTTCTCGGTGAAATCGCTGCGAAAGCCTTTCACAGAGACCGTTTCAGCCTGCGGAACATCCCGGCGGATCCTCTTTCGTATCTTAAGCGGCAGGAAGAGGGCGGAGGGAGTCTTTGACGCGATGGCCGCCGCCGCGCTGCTTTCATCTGCGGCGCAGTGGACGCAGTTTTCCCAGATCCCTTCCGACCGGATCAGGATTCCGAAGGAAAGAACCGCCAGAAGGACAAAGGGAACCAGAATCGCTGCTTCAACCGTATAGAATCCTTCAGTATGTCTTCTCATAGTAAAAATCCCTTCCGTTAACCGTCATGGACAGCGATATCCCGGCGCAGCACGCGCTGATCAGAAAAGCGCTGTCATAATCCTTGCGCATGTTGATCTGAATGAGATCCAGGACCCGGCTCAGCAGCACCGTCTCGTCCTCCAGATAGAGAAGCAGGCGGAGATGATCCGAATAGCTGAGCCCGCGGCTGACCGCGGGAAGGATCATATCCGACCCTGCGCCAGAAGGAATATTCTCGAAGGAAAGAGCCCAGGTATCAGGGGTCTTGACGGCAGGCACGCGGCGTCCCGCGAGCAGAAGCTTCGCGTCATTTGAAGACTCCGCCCATGCCCACGCGGCTGCCGCCGCGAATTCTATTGCCGCTCCGGTGACGCCCGGAAACAGAAGCTCCGTGCAGGCGGCAAGCTCGCCGTGCTTTTCCGGATCCGTATAAAGAAATGTTAGATTCGGAATAAAGCGCAGGGCTTCGATGGAACGGACCGCAGCCTGCCGGTTCTCCGCGTCGGACAGTCCGCCGTGGAGGACGTACTCTGTTTCATAGCGGAAAAAATGACTGCTGTGTTTCTGATCCGCGCAGGAATTGAAAGTTCCGAGCAGATAACTTTCCAGAAGAAAGCGGTCGGTTCCCTCGCTTATCGGATGGCTGGTGTTCAGAAGCTGCCTTCCGGCGGCTTTTGCCCTGTCCGCGAGGTTCTGCTTCGGAAGCCTTCGCGACGGAAGGGACGCGATGGTCGGTCCGTGCCTGAGAATCCGCCCGTCAGGTTTTTCCGGGTCCGTTCCTCCGGAACTGTCTGCGGATTCTGCTTCGCCCGCGCCGGAACTGTCCGCGGATTCTGCTTCGCCCGCGCCGGAACCGGACGCTGCCGGCCCGTTATGCGCTGCCAGCATGCCTCCTGCCTTCATCCATTTGAGAATCTGGTCTTTTACGGCGGCGGTATCAATAGCAGCGGGAAATGTTCCTTTTACAGAGAGGCGGCTGACCTGGACATCCTTCATATCCCGAAGAGAAGGACGGAGGTATCCGTCTGCCTTTTTTGTCAGAGTCTCATCTGAATCGCGCAGCAGGAAAAGATTATATTCCTGCTGGAGCTTCAGATCATATTCTGAAAGCACGGAATCCAGTGTAAGATTCGCCAGCGCGTCCATCCTGCTGCTGACTGAATATTCCCGGGCGCAGCAGCTCAGGCCGATACAGACCGCCGCGATCCCGCTCATGATGACGCAGAGGAAAACCGCGCTGCTGCCTCTTTTTGTATTCATCTGCTGTCCTTCTTTTTCTGAAGGACGCTCATGCGCCGGACAAAGCTGACGCCGTCAGACGCCTGCCAGATTCCTTCGATGTCCGCGCTGACCCGCTGGTTCATGATTCCCTGTTTATTCATAGTCAAAGTCTCCTTTCCGGATACACGCTGAAACAGCCCTTTCCGCGCGGTATGGATCTCACCGTCCCAGGTGATGCCGGTCGTGATATCGCCCGCGCGGCCTGTGAGAAGAACCGCTTCTTTTCTGATCGCCGCATGCATGCGGCACTGCTGTTCGGTCAGTGTGAAACAGAACAGGCAGTACAGAACGCACGCGAGAACCGCCAGGATGATGATGGGCAGTACGATGGAAGCCTCCGCGATCGCGCTGCCGGACCGGGCTTTCCATTTCATCATCAGTTGAATTTCTTCAGCCCGTCAAAAGTGGCGTTCACGAAATCCGTAATGCGGGTCTTGAAGATCAGACCAAGAGCCACCGCGATGGCTACAAGAATGGCAACCTGTACAAGCTCCATCCCTTTTTTGCTGCGGGGGTGGATAAACTGAAAATACTTTGCCAGAAAAAATTCGTTCATTATTAAAGAGACCTCCTTTGTCTGAAGCGGAGCGAAGGCTCCGGGCGTCTGTTACAGTTCGATCAGTGCGGGCGCGACCGTGATGACGATCAGCACGCACAGAAAAATGGAGAGAGGAAGTGTCATCTTCGTCTCTGAAAGGCGTCCGCGTTCTTCGCAGAGCGTTTTCCGCCTGTTCCAGAGCATGTCTGATTCCGTTCTGAGCTTTTCCGTCAGGGCGGCGCCTTTGCTGATGTTGTCCGAAATGATATTACTGACGCGGATCAGCTCGCTCACGCCCGCGGTCTTCGCGAATCTGCGGAATTCATCGACGAAAGAAGCGTTTGTGGTCTGTAAAGAATTTCTGATGTTTTCAAGATTCGCGTAAAAATAGCTTTTCCTCCCGGATTTCCGGTTTTCCTTCACCGTCTGCTCAAAGGCAGCGGTCAGCACCATTCCGGCGCCCAGAAGAAGCACCAGCTGATTCACAAATTCCGGAAGATCCCGCAGAACGGATTCCCGTCTTCGTTCCGCCTCCTTCTTAAGGGGCGAAAACCGCTGATGGAAGCTTAAAGCTGTCAGCGATAAGGCCAGCAGCAGGATTGTCAGAAGATGATTGCTTCTGCGCACGCTCCACCGGATCGTTTCTCCGCCCTCAAGCTGCCCCGGAAGGAGAACCCTGCGCGAGGAAGTATCATCATTGAAGCTGTCTCCTACGCGGGAAAGCTCCGACAGGATACGTTCCTTCGCGGAGGCGGCTGTTTCTTCCCGGCTGCTCTTTATTTCGCTGCCGGAAGGATCCGTCTCCGCGCCGTTCACCTTTTCTCCGGATTGCTGAGGAAGCAGGGAAATATCAAGATCGCGCGTGCAGAGGGACTCTCCCCGGCCGGCAGCGGCCCGAAGGGTGATGTGGCCTGTTTCTTCACCTGAGGCGGGCCGAACCAGGTAGATCCGGCCTTTTTCCTGCAGGATGCGGACATCCCCGCCGCCTGAGGAAGAAACGGCGTCCGCCGCTATCAGCAGGCAGGCAGCGGCCGCGATCAGCTTCGCGTTCTGTTTCCATCTGCTGTGCAGTTCCTCTTTGCAGAGGCAGGGCGGGTTTTTCCCCGGATCTCTTCTGAGTTTTGCAAAAGCATGCGCCGCTTTCCTAAATACTGACATCTGAAAACCTCTCCATCAGCAGGATCCCGAAGATGACTCCGCCGAGGCACCCGGTCATGATCATCCGTCCCGCAAGCCCGTGGTACAGCACCTGCACATAAGCCGGAGAAAGAAGATTCAGCCCCAGGAGCATCGCGAAGGGCATAAGCGAGATCATGCGGCCCTCGGTTTTTTTCTGCGCTGTCAGCGCCTGGATCTGACCGTTGATCTCCATCTTCTGGACAATGATATTCGATGTATGAGCAATGATCTGCTCCAGATCCCCGCCCATGTTCCGGCATGTGAGATATACCTGAACGAAGCTTCGGATATCCTCGCATCCGCTTCTGTCAGCAAGATCTGCGAGGAGCCGTCTGTCGCTTTCATTGTTTTCCTTCATACTTTTGTTCATATGCCGGAGCTCCTCCATGATCGGAGCCTGAGGAGGGTAGAGTATCGCAAGGGTCTCTTCCGCTTCGAAGAGCGCCTCGCGCATCTGCCTTCCGGCGGCGATCGATGAGGAAAGGGAATAGAGGAGATCCCTGAACTGCCGGTTCAGATCCTCCCGCCGCCTCTGCGCGAGTTCTGACGCGCAGCGGGGCAGCAGCAGGATGACCAGCGCGCCGGATAAAGCTGATACTGGAACGCATCTGTAAAACAGAAACGTCCCGGCAAAGATGCAGCTGTATCCGATGCTGCAGAACACGGCCCGCTCCTTTTTGGAGAGCTCATACACCGAATAATCACTTATCACTTCCATACCCCCATTTTTTCGTCATGAATCAGCGGGCTTCCGCTGAGGCCGGATCCGATGCGGTAGAGGCTGTTGATCCGGATGGAATTTTCCCGCGGAGTGTCAAGCTCCGCGATCTCTATGACCTTCCGGCTGCCGTCTCTCATCCGGCTCATGTGGATCATAATATCGATTCCCTCCGCGATCTGGCTGCGGACAGCGTCAAGGGGAATATCCGCGGCCTGAAGAAACATTGCCTCCAGCCGTTTGAGCATCCCCGTGATGCTGTTGGCGTGACCGGAGCACATGCTTCCGTCGTGCCCTGTATTCATCGCCTGTATCATATCCATCACTTCCTTTCCGCGGACTTCGCCGATAATGATCCGGTCCGGACGCATACGCAGGCTGCTCTTCACCAGCATAGCCATATCGATGGCGCCTTTTCCCTGTATGTTCGCGTTCCGGCACTCCAGCCGCACGATGTTTTCCACCTGGTCGATCTGAAGCTCGAGGGAGTCCTCGATCACGATCACGCGTTCCTGCGGAGGGATGAAACGCGAGAGGGCGTTCAGAAAGGTGGTCTTGCCGCTGGAGGTCCCGCCGGACACAAAACAGTTGTACCGGGCTTTCACAAGGGTTCTGAGCAGCTCCGCGGCCTCTTCGGTCACAGTGCCGCACCGGATCAGATCCTCCATGTCCATGACTTTGTCAGGAAATTTACGGATCGTCAGATAGGGGCCGCCCGCGGCTATACTGCCGACCGCGGCGCAGACCCTGGAGCCGTTGGAGAGCCGGGCGTCCACAACGGGGTTCAGCTCGTTGATCTCCCTGTGAACGCCTGCCGCGATGCGGCGGATCAGTTCAAGAAGCTCCTCGTCCGAAGAGAAAGACGCGGGAAGGCGCTCGATGCGTCCTCCGCGCTCCGCGAATATCCTGCTTCTGCCATTGACCATGATCTCGGAGATGCTCCTGTCGTCAACATAGGGCTGAAGAATGGACATCTCGCTTCGGAGGGTGAGGTAGATCCGCCGGATCAGTTCTCCGTTCTCACGATGCGTACAGCCGCCGGATTTCGGCTGGCTGAAAACATACGACTCAATGATCTCCAGAGCCTCTTCATCTGTCAGATCTCCGGAATGCTCATTCATCCGGGCCCTGATGGCATCCACATATCCGGAAAGATCGGAAGAATAATATTCTGACATAATTACCATATATTTCCTTTCGAGACCATTGTAGCACAACTGGAAAAATTTGCAAGAAGAAAATGGGAAAAAATGTAAATTGGTTAAACGGGGGGGATTTTCAAAAAAGGAAAGAAAAGAAATCATCATGTGTTAAATAGTAATTGCCCGGCATCTCATTTAATGCTACAATAATATAACTGTGGCAGTTTGTGATTTTAGTGGGGTAAAGTGACACAGCGGTCTGCCGCTGATCTGCCGCAGATTAAAGAGTTGAAGGAGGATTATATTATTATGATCAATTCAATTGACAGTGTAGTGCTTGCGATAAGCAATGTTCTCTATCAGCCGTGGTTCGTACCGCTCCTGCTGATTGCCGGAGGAATCTACCTGACATTCCGCTGCGGATTCATGCAGATCGGAATGTTCAAGGAAGCGTGCTCAGTCATCACTGAGAAGCCTCATGAGGGTGGCGTATCGTCCTTTGGCGCTCTGATGGTGTCCACCGCGTCCCGTGTCGGCACCGGAAATATCATCGGTGTAGCGACAGCGATCATCTGCGGAGGTCCCGGAGCGATCTTCTGGATGTGGATCACCGCTTTCTTCGGCGGCGCGTCCGCGTTTATCGAGTCCACACTTGCTCAGATCTACAAGAAGAAGGACGATGAAGGCGGTTCCAAGGGCGGCCCTGCCTTTTACATGAGAGACGCTCTCGGCCAGCGCTGGCTGGGCGTGGTCTTCTCGATCCTGATCATCGGAACATACATGGTCGGATACAATATGCTCGCGGCATATAATTTCCAGTCCACTTTCGCTGTCTACAGCTTCTACAATGAAGACTCCACCCCGGCGATCATCGGTATCGTTCTGGCAGTGCTGTTCGGCATCGTTGTTCTGGGCGGCGCGAAGCGTCTTATCAAGGTTACCGAGGTCCTGGTACCGGTCATGGGCATCATGTATGTACTGGTTTCCCTGATCGTTCTGGCGCTGAACATCGGAAATCTGGGACACATGTTCGGAATGATCTTCGCCAGCGCGTTTGACTTCAAGGCGATCTTCGGAGGATTCGCCGGATCATGCATCATGTACGGCGTCAAGAGAGGCCTGTACTCCAATGAAGCTGGTATGGGTTCCGCTCCGAACGCGGCGGCCAGAGCGGACGTTTCGCACCCGGCGAAGCAGGGTCTCGTACAGATGCTTTCCGTATTCATCGATACACTTCTGATCTGTACAGCGACAGCGTTCATGTGTCTGTCGACCATGGTCAATTCCGCTGACTACAACCTGGAGGACGGCCCGGCGGCAGCAAGCTATGTTCAGGACTCCCTGGCTTCAGTTTTCGGAAGTTTCGGACCGACGTTCATCGTTATCGCGATGGCGTTCTTCGCGTTCACCACACTGATCGGAAACTACTCCTACTGTGAAGGATGCTATGAGTTTATCATCAACAGAGAGGCTTCCAAAACAGAACTGATCGTTATGCGTCTGATCGCGTCAGCGCTGATCTTTGTAGGCGCCATCGCCTCAGCGGGACTGGTATGGGATCTGGCGGATATGTTCCAGGGACTGATGGTCGTTACAAACGTTCCTTCGATCCTGATTCTCGGCGGTATCGCCGTCAAGTGCCTGAATGATTACAGGAAGCAGAAAGCGGAAGGCCTGAATCCGGTATTCAAGGCATCGAACATCGGCCTGAAGCAGAAGACGGATTACTGGAACTGATTTTTTCACAGAAACTGAATAAAGAACCGGCTGCAGGGACAGACAGGAGTTATTCCGGCCCGCCAGCCGGTTTTTTTATGGCTATAGTCAAAAGTTATATGAATCTCTTTAATAATAATAAAAAACGGCTATGGCATAACTTTCAGAATTGCATCATAATTTATATAAGTCATCATTTTTATATACGCAAAAAAAGGAGGA
>CADBRP010000158.1 GCA_902797095.1 uncultured Eubacteriales bacterium
CTTTCGACCTCTTCAGCCGGCATTTCCCTGCGCAGAGAAAGAATCTCTTTTCTCAGTTCTTTTTTCGTCTTCATTTTCTTTCCTCCCGCAGGACACATTATACTACACTTCGCTTCCCCGGCGCCTCCTTTTTTCCGATCATGATTCTCTTATGTCCGCGGCCCGCGCGCCGCACCGCGTCAGCGTCTCAGTGTCCCTGCTGTAATAATAGATGGATTCAGAAAGCAGATCCTCACGCCCCACGATTTCTCTGTTTCCTTCCCTGAGAAGCCTTCTCAGCAGCATCGCGTTCCCTTCCTCCGCCGGGATCGCGAAAAACTCATGGATGGAGCTTGGGAGAATATAGTAATCTCCTCCAAGGGTTTCACCCAGCTTTTGCATCTCTTCCCTGTACAGCATTACGGAAGCGCCGTTGATGTCCGATTCATTCGTCACTACGAAGAAGGACCCCTGTGAAGGAATCAGCTTAGCGGGGAAGAGCCTTCTGCTGTTTTCGACGGCAAGACTGAAAAGCTCTTCCTCCTCGATCTCCATGTCTTTCATCAGCTCCCGGGTCATGAGTATGCTGTTGATCCCGTCTGGTCCCATCCCCATGATCACGCGAAAGACCACAGCCAGATCCATCACATGAAGGTGCGGGAGATTTCCGAGGAGCTCCTGATTGAGATCCGCGCTGATAAGATTGATAACGACATGGCGCCTCATCCTCTTAAAATCCATCACAAAATCATCTACGGCGTATTTCCCGCTCCACTGCATGATCACGGAAGCGGTGATCCCAAGCACCCGGTCCAGATCCTCATCATTCAGAAAATCCCGGTAAAGATCATTGAGATAAACGGTCGGAACCGCGACTCTCTCTTTGTCTTCAGGAACCAGGCAAAACGCGTCTCTGCATTCATTTACCTTATTGACGCGGTTTATAACGGGCTCCCAGCTGTGGTACACCGGCGGCAGAAACTCTTTGATCCTCTGGCAGATCAGTTTTTTGAACAGTTCATAATCCATCATTATTCCCGATACCTCCTGTCTCATAAATGGAATATATTTACATTTTCATTATATCTTCGGGTTTTGAAAATGTCAATAATTACCATATCGAAGTATGAAGAACTGATGAAATATAAAAAAATAATGTTGCAGAATAAAACGATTCTGCTATACTTTCTCCTTGGGGCTATGCGGAGAAGAACATGCCTGGTGATTCAGGCCCATATATTGAAGGAGAAAAAGAGATGCCTTCCAACAGCGAAAATATACGTGACTACATCAATGAAAAGAAAAATGAGATTCTGCTCGGACGACTGACTTCTGATGATTTTCAGAAGTTTTTTAAGGAGAATACGCAGACGGTGCAGACTCTGTTTACATATTCCGAATGCGCGATGATGGAGGTCGAGACCAAATTCCGCGTGCTGAACGAGGAATTTATGCTGGTCTATGACCACAGCCCGATCGAAACGATCAAGACCCGTCTGAAATCAATGCATTCCCTGGTGGAAAAGCTGAACCGCTATCATCTTCCGCTTACGCTGGAATCCATAAAAGAGAATATTAACGATATCGCGGGCGTGCGCATTATCTGCTCCTTCCCCGAGGATATCTACGCCCTGGCGGAATGCTTTCTCAGGCAGGATGACATCACCCTGATCTCCAGCAAGGATTACATCAAAAACCCGAAAAAAAACGGATACCGCAGTCTTCATCTGATCATTTCGGTACCCATCTTTCTTGAGCATGAAAAACGTGATATGAAGGTGGAAGTGCAGTTCCGGACCATCGCCATGGATTTCTGGGCGAGCCTTGAACACAAGATCCGCTATAAAAAGGACCTTCCGCCCGAGCTCGCCGATGAGCTCTATGACGAGCTTCTGGAATGCGCACTTCTGAGTACGGATCTGGATCTGCGCATGCAGAGCATCCGTACAAGGCTCGACGATACGGGACTGTACGCTTCGCCCCATTTCGGAGCAAATCTGTAAAGCGTCAGTAGAAAATCACGTCAAGATCCGGATTTTCATCCATTGCGTCAAGGCATACCTGCCTGAACGTCCGGAAATATTCTCCGAGATTATCTTCCGTTCTCTGGCGGCAGATCATGATTATCGTGCCCTGCTCCTCAGAGAGCATATCGAAGAGCGCGTCAAGATTTCCCCCGTACCACGACGGGAAATCCAGCGCGTCAGCGAGACGTCTGTGCAGTTCTTCCCTGGTTTCGGTCTCTGTAAGATCGACCACAATATACTCAGTCATATTTTACCGTCCTCATCATAAAGCTGTTCAAAGCTTTTATAGTGATTATCCGTGTAGTATATCCCGTCCTCGGACCAGACGATCCGTTTCGGTCCCCTGCTCTTCTGGCCGAGGGTCCCGATATCGCATTCCCTGTAGCTGCCCTTCGGCAGCTTTTTTTCATAGTTTCCGTACCGGTCTCCGCCGATGCAGCAGCCCGGAGCCGCGCGCTCCACTGAGCCTCCGTCCCATCCAAGCTTCCTCGCTTCTTTTTTTGTGATATAGTTTTTCGGAAGCTCTCCGTAAAGATACAGATACAGCGCCACATCGTCCTTTGAATCATATGTGCCGTCCCGGTCCAGGCTGTATTCCTGATCCTCATCGGTTTCGGAGGACGGTTTTTCCGCGGAAGCGCCTGTCGTTTCGGTCTCCGCCTCCGCCGTTTCTGATTCAGTGATCTCTGTGACCGCCGTCGTTTCTATGGTCTGCTCTGTGCTCTGTTCATCGCCGGATCTGCTTCCGCACCCGGTGCAAAGGCAGATAGTCAGGAGCAGCGCAAGCAGAGCCGCGGTTATTATTTTTCCCTTAGTCTGAAGTCCTTTCATAGTACCTACTGTTTTCACTGTTTTCACTGTTTTCACTGTGTTTCCCTGATGATCCAAGTGACAGCCGCCGCTCTATTTTACCGTGAACGCGCGCTTCAGAAGGACCTTTGTCTGTTTCCTGTCAGTTGCAGTAACTGTATAGTAAAAAGTTCCCTTCGGCAGTTTTCCGAAACGTATCTTTTCGTCCAGCTTCTTCAGATTGAACGACTTTTTTGAAACTTTTTTGCTGGCGCTGGACATCGATTTTCCGGAAGCAGTATAGATTCCGGCAATTACCTTTTTCAGTTTTACATTAGAACTGACTTTGCCCTTTATGGTAAAAGTCTGGCCTTTCTTCAGGCTTTTCGGATACGTATAATTGGTGATCTTCAGCTTTGACGCAGGCGGGGCGGGCTTCACAGGTTTCGCGGCAGACTTCACGGCAGGCTTTGCCGCTGCCGGCTTCGTCTGGGTAACCGGCGCCGGGAGCTTGCTCAGAACCCCGGAAGCTTTCGGCTTTGGCGCGGCGGTGATCACCCTGCCAGCGCTGAAACCCTTCAGAGATGTTGTCTTGCCTGAGGATACAGCTGTAAAGGCATGGGACGCCGTTACAGTCTTTCCGGAGGAATCCTTTGCCGCCAGGATGTATCTGTATGTTCCCGCGGGAAGGCCCGCGAATTTCAAGGCGCTGTCCATTCTGCTGAGTTTGTAGAAATACGCTTTCGGCTGCGCGGATGTGCTGTAGATCGTCTTGCCTGACAGATTGGTGATCCTTGCTGTGACATTCGTTATCGAATAGTTCGAGATCACATATCCGCTCACATCCATGCCCTCGCCTCTCCTCACATACTGCGGATAGGCATAGCCGCACAAACCGATGAAAGAGGCGCTGTTTACGCTGTCATTTCTTCCGGTGTAGTTCTTCCAGTATGTATTGACAGCCGTCTTTGCCCTCGATGTCGCGGTGCTGTATGTGTTCGCCGGTATCTCAAAACAGGCGCAGAATTCAGCGGCGGCGAGATATGCTCCGCCGGCATTGTTCGGCACGCCCTTCAGCGTCGCCCAGACATGAGGATAACTGTACTGCAGCTCATCCTTGAGGAACTCGAGCTGCATATTCAGATTATCGATCGAAGTCTTCTTCGCGATCGCTTTTCTCAGGAGATTGGTTCTTCTTGAAAGAGACGTCCACTGCGCGATTCCGTATCCGCAGTAGTCTTTGGTGAAATATCTTGTCTTATTATTGCCGCTGGTATATTTCCCGTTGCTGGCTTTCCCGGCGTTGACGCGCTTTGTGTACTCCTCATCGCTCAGAGCGATCGTATGCCTGTTGTAGTAGTTCTCCAGGTTGTTGGACCTCAGCGCGCTTTCAGCGTAGAGATTCGTCATCACTCCGCACGCTGCCGCGGTATTAAGCCCCATGTTCTTCGTAAGATACGCGAACACTCTGTCGGAAACCGATGAGGCGGCATAGCTTTCCTCTGTAAAAGCTGAGAAGATATTCATCATGGATACCGGGTCAGAGCTCTGGGAAGGATCGACAGAGCCATCCTTCACAGTATAGACCGGCTCCAGTTCATCCGGATCGCCTACCGGTACTTCAGGCTCTTTTTCCCCCTTCTTCATCTCCTGCCTGGAAGGCTCCCAGAAAACCGTGATCCACGGCACATCGACCTGCGGGACCAGAGAAGAAGAAAGCTTATAATTTGAAGGCCAGGACGGCTTTACTGAATAAAAGAAAAACGACGAATCCTCATAGTCTTCAACTACGCTCCAGCTGACAGGGATACTTGAAGTCTTTTTGGAATTGTCGAGATATACCTCTATGCTTTCCGGAAGGTATTTTACAAGTTCCTCTTCCTTTGGATTTCCTTCATAGTAAAACTCGCGGACAGGAAGATCCTTAAAACCTGTAATGGTATGAGGCGATGTGTCCGGCCGTCCGGCCGTCTCAGCGCCCGGTTGTTCTCCGTTATCTGTGCCCGGCTGTCCTTCCGGCATCGTTTCCGCCTGCACGGATCCGACATCCAGCATCTGTACATCCTCATCAGCAAAGGAGATTGGCGCCGTCGTTATTGTTAACATAATACAAATAACTGTCAAGCCGATTACGCGTTTTATATCTGCCATAACTCACTCCCAAACAGTAAGAACCTGCATTTGCTTACAGAAATTTGAAATTATTCTACCTTATTTTTCCTTTACAGTCAAAAAAAGAGCGCCCACTTTTGCAGGTTGACGCCCTGATTTTTACTGTTTTTTAAGCTCTGAAGCGACGCCGCGCGAATTTCCACAAGATGTTGTGTCTGCGGGCGATACAGGGACTCAATCGGCTTTAACGAACAGGCAGCCGTTCCCCGCGTCCTCCTTGTCGTCAGTCCACCGCACCCCGTCTTCGGCGAGCGTAAGCATGCCTGTTCCGCCGCTGTAAACGGTCTCTTCGGTTTCGTCATCCGGATCCTCGCCGTAAATCAGATGTTTCTTGACGCAGTCTTCATATTTCAGTTCTCCGGATTTGCTGTCATATATGCCGGAAAACTCCCAGGTCATGGTTTCAGAAGCGCTCATTCCCCACGTGATGACCGCGTCCAGATTTCCGTTCTCTCCTTCAGAAACCTCCAGGACTGCTCTCTGGCTGCCGCTGTCCTGCCATGTGCCTTCAAGCCCCTCTTCAGGATCCGCGGCGGTCGTTTCTGTCTGCGCGCTCTGCTGCCCTTCCGCCGATTCATCCGCGGAGCTGCCGGCACATCCGCAGAGGACCAGCATAAAGACGCATAAAGCAATCATTAATATCACAGTCTTTTTCATCACTGACTCTCCCTTCTGTTCTTCTCCGGAAGCCTTTTTCGCTCCGGCAGGTTCGTCATCAGTACCGCGGCTACTACCATAGCTGACCCCGCCATCATGCTCAGGGTAAGCTCGTCACCGACAAGGAAATGCCCGAATATGCACGCCAGCACCGGTTCTGTAGTATTGATCAGCGCGGCGTTTCCGGCGCCGATCAGCCTGACGCCTACCGCGTAGAGAAGGATCGGCACAAACACGCATGTGAATCCAAGCAGGATCATCATACCGAACTGAGGGCCTGTACTGACCATCACAGGATTTCCGCCCGCGATGCAGCGTATGAAGTTCACAGCAGCCGCGGACAGCATCACATACCCTGCCACCGCGAAGCTGCTTTCCTGCTTAACGCACTTCGCGGACAGCCCGAGAAGATATATCACATATCCCACCGCGGCGCAGAAGGCGAACAGGATGCCGATGGGATCCGATTCCATATCCGGCGCCCATACGATGAGCACGAGACCGCCGAAGGAAAGCAGTACGGCGATGATCTTCACGGCCTTGACCGGCTCCCTGCCTGTAATCATCTCTATCGCGACCACCATCGCCGGAAACATGAACGAAACGATCGTCGCCAGCGACCCTGAAATATAGTTGAATGAAATGTAAAGCGTGGTCGACATGAAGATATATCCGAAACAGACGACAGCCATCATTTTGACCGCCTCCCTGCTGAACCGGAAATTGATCTTACGGATCAGGATATACGCCCACATGATCACTGAGGCGATCAGGAACTTACTGAACAGCAGCGTCCCTGTCTCAACGCCCAGACCGAAAGCGATAAATGAAAATGAAGGCACCAGTCCATATCCTACCGATGTCCCCAGTATCGCGAGAATACCGGCTATTTTATTGTTCGATGTGTTTTCCTTATTCATTACGCGCGTTATCTGTTGTTCTGCTCTTATGACAGCCGATATTATATCATCAGTCGCGGTTCCGCTACAATATTCAAAAGCTGTAATTTGACGTTTCTACAGGCGGCGCCCTTCGCTCCCGGCGGTATTGTTTGTATTGACTAATGAATCAGGACGGCGTACACTTCTCTTTATGAAAAAGTTTATCTGGCGGCATTTTGTAAAAGACTACGAAAATCATACCGATCCCGAGGTACGCGCGCGTTACACGAAACTGACAGGGGTTCTCGGAATCATCGTAAACAGCATCCTGTGCGTGATCAAAATCATCCTCGGAAGCATCATCGGATCCATTGCGGTCATCGGTGACGGACTCCACGATATGGCGGATTCCCTGGCTGCCGGCATCACCCTTCTCGGGATGCATATTTCCAGAAAACCTGCTGACGAACAGCATCCTTTCGGGCACGCGCGGGCGGAATATCTTGCCGGGCTGGCCGTGTCTGTTGTGATACTGATCGTCGGAGTTGAGCTGTTTAAGTCTTCACTTGATAAATGCATCCATCCCGCGGAAACGGGTTTTTCATGGCTGATGGTATGCTTTATGCTGTTCGCGATTCTTCTGAAGGGAAGTTCTTCGCTGTTTACCATCGCCACCGGAAAACATATCGGCTCCCTTCCTGTGATCGCGGCCGGAACCGATAACCGAAATGACGTCATCACCAGTATCGTGATCGTCTGCGGCATGCTTCTTCACCACTTCTGCGGTCTTGATCTCGATGGATATATGGGCTGTCTGGTAGCCCTGTTCATTCTGTGGTCCGGAATCTCCCTGATCCGCGAAACCATCCACCCGCTTCTCGGAGAACCTCCTGACAGCAGGATCGTCGATAAAATGAAAGAGATCATTTCCCGCTATCCCGAGATCCTCGATGTACACGACATCATGGTATACAACTACGGCCCCGGAAAGAATTTCGCGTCATTCCACGCGGAAGTCGACGCGCGCTCCGATATGCTCGGGATCCATGAAGTGATCGACCGCCTGGAACGCGAAATATCAGCGGCCCTGAACCTGTATGTCACCTGTCATATGGATCCGGTCATCGTCAACGACCCTGTGCGCAGCGAAATGAGCCGGGCTGTTTCCCGCGCCATCGCGCCTTTCGAGGATGATATCAGCGGTTTCCACGATCTTCGTGTCGCGTCAGGCAAAGGCAGGCCTCTTGTCTATCTGGATCTGGTGATCCGGCCCGGAAAAGATGTCAACAGGGAAGAAGTCACGGAAGCGGTCTGCGGCGCGGTCCGCACAGTACGGGAAGACGCCGCCGCCGTTATAAGCTTTGACCGCATCGAACTCTGATTCCTGATGGACTTCAGGCTTCGCAGCCGAATCAGAAAACGTACTGTTTAAGACGCCTGAACGCCTCTTCAACTCTCGCAAACGGAAGCGCGAGATTCATTCTGATCGAATCCTCGCGGTTGAACTGGCGTCCGTCCTGCCACAGCACACCCACCTCAACACCGGAAAGCAGCAGCTCATCCAGTGTTTTTTTATTGGCGCGGAGCCATTCGCCGCAGTCCAGCAGCAGCATGTATGTACCCTCCGGTTTTGTAACCTCAACTCCCGGGAAATTATCCCGGATGAAATCAAAGGCAAAGTCAACATTCCGTGTCAGGACCTGCCGCAGCTCATCCACCCATTCGCTGCCTTCTTCGCTGTAAGCGCCGATCAGAGCGTGCATGGACAGAACATTCATCGCGTTGTAAACGCTCAGGTTCGACTGTCTCCTGATCCTGTCCCTGAGGTAATCGTTGTAAATGATATGGTAGCTTCCGACAAGCCCCGCCAGATTGAATGTCTTTGACGGCGCGTAGAAGGCAGCGGTCCGGTTCCGCGCGTCCTCGGAAACAGACTGCAGCGGAATATGCCTGTGCCCCTCCAGGGTAAGGTCGGACCATATCTCATCCGAGATCACATATACATTGTTCCTTTCAAAGATTTCATACGCCTTTTCAAGCTCTTCGGCGGTCCATACACGGCCTGTCGGGTTGTGGGGGGAACAGAAGATCATGGTGTGGATATGGTGTTTCCTGATTTTCTTTTCCATATCCTCATAATCCATGCGCCAGACGCCGTCCGCGTCCTTCACCAGATCGCTTCCGATCAGGTGATATCCTGCCATGCCGACCTCCTCAAGAAATCCGACATAGGTCGGCGCGTGAACCAGTACATTATCCCCTTCAGAACAGAAGACCTTCAGGGCGCTCAGCACGCCGCCAAGAACGCCGTTCTGATACCCGATATGCTTTCTCTCAAGTCTGTCCGCTCCGTTTCTTTCCCTGTGCCATCTTATGATGCTGTCGTAATACTCATCCCTCGGAGCGAAATATCCGAACGCCGGATGCTCCGCTCTTCTGATAATCGCCTCGCAGATCGACGGCACCGTCGGATAGTTCATATCAGCGACCCACATGGGGATCAGGTCAAAGCCTTCTTTTATCGTTCCCTTCGGCGCGATGCCGTACGGATCCGTCTCCGGGGAAACCGCTATGGCGTCCATTCCTTTTCTGTCAAGAATCGTGGTGAAATCGTATTTCATTATTTTTACTCCTTTGCAAGCCCGTCTTTGGTAAGACGAAGCACACCGTCCTCCAGCTTTACCGTTCCCCCTGAAAGAAGGAACTTTGCCTGCTCCCTGCTGATTTTTGCCTTCAGCGCCCGGTCGGACTTCCAGATCACAAAATCACAGCCCTTTCCGTCCGCGCTCCATCCGGAGCATCCGTAACCCTTCCTGTTCTCACGGACGGGCTTACCGCATTTCGGACAGTTTCCGAGAGTTTCCTTTTCTTCGCGCTCCGGGAATTCAAATTCTATCTTTCCGTCTTCCTTCGCGACAAGACAGGCGCTGAAGCTTTTTCCCGTCTTTGCCTTGAATCCGCGGAGCAGCGGCGTTTTTCCGCCCTTCAGAAGGATATCGACCGTCTTGTCGTCCAGCCGTTTCTTCGCGACGACCTTCTGGAGCGAATAGCCGCAGCCGCACTGAAGCCTGTTCACGGATTCCTGCAGCTTTTCCCCGCATTTCGGGCAGCGCAGTTCCGATTCCGTGTATTTCGGAACCTCCGTCCTTCCCGCGATGATTCCCGAGATCTCAGAGCGCACCTCTGCCAGGACATCCTCCGGATTCCTCTCGCCGCGTGATACTGCTTTTGTATTCCTTCCCATCTCCGCGGTCTTCACGCTGGACATATCGATTCCCAGCGTCCGGCAGGTCTCCACCAGAAACCGTCCGGCCGGAAGGATCGTATAGGTGTTCTTCGTAAGATCGATATATTCCTTTCGTATCGCCTTGTCTATGATGGCCGCCCTCGTCGCTTCGGTGCCGATCTCCATTCCTGAAAGCATCTTCGCGTAGTCGATCTCGTCCTCGTCCGACTTTCTGAACGGGTTCTGCATCCACTTTCCCAGCGTCGTGACAGTATAGTGCGCAGGCGGTTTCGTCTGCGCGGCGACCGGTCTGAAATCATGCGGCACCAGATCCCCCTTATTCAGTTCCGGAAGCTGAACGGTCTTCTCCGCCGTCTTCTCGTATTTCTTCCATCCCGCGGTCAGTGGGACCTCACCGGAAACCTTGAACTTCTCAAGGCATTCAATGCTGACCGTGGTCTTCAGGACCGTGCAGGGCTCCTTGCAGAAGACAGCCCTGAACCGGTCAAGCACCATCATGTAGATCTTCTCTTCATCGCCGCTGACCTTTCTGTAGACGCCTGTCGGCGTGATCGCGGAGTGTCCGTCCACCTTGCTGTCGTCAAACACGCGCTTCATCTCAAACTCGGGGCCCATCTTCGCCAGCACGCCGGCTATCATGGAGCGGTCCCCTTCCGCCATATAATTCGTATTCGTACGCGGATATGTGATCATGCCATTTTCATACAGCTTCTGCGCTGCCGCAAGGGTCCGCTTCGGAGATATTCCGTAGCGCTTATTCGCCGCTCCCTGCAGATCCGTCTGGGAAAAAAGCTTCGGCGGCTTTTTCGTCTGCCTGGCTTTTTTCACGTCTGTGACGATCGCGTCTGTTTCATTCAGCCGCTTCGCGTATTCTTCGGCCTCCTTCTCCTGATTCTTTTCAAATTCCTTTGAGGAGGTCAGCTTCACATCGAGATCCGATTCGACCTTGAAATAATCCCGCGGAACAAACTGCTCGATCTCAAGATCCCGGTTATAGATCTCAGTGACGATCGCTCCGATGACCCGTCCCACATTGAGGCCCCTGACGCCCGCCTGCCTGCTGGCGTACCGCGAGAGGTTCTTGCCGAAATCATAATCAGCGTACTCCCGCACTTTCCCCTCCGCGTTGATGTTCCGGTATTCCTCGTTCGGGCGCCGCGCCGCGAAAGCCTCCCGCAGGCCTTCCTTTGTTGTGGATTTAATGAACGGGCGTGTGACCGGCTTCGTATTTCCCAGCTTTTCCAGAACCAGATCTACGATGATCTGCCCCTCCCGGTCCGCGTCTCCGCAGTGTATGACCTCTGTCACTTCCTTCTGCCTGAGCAGCTTCCTGACGCAGTCATAGATTTTTTTCTTTCCCCGGATAATATCGTATTCGTAGGACTGTGGAAAAAAAGGAAGATTCTCCACGCGCCACATGGATCTTCCTCTGTTCTCCGGGTAATCCTCATAATCCTTTAATTCCAGTATATGTCCCTGCAGCGGGACCACATAATAATTCGCCGATTCATAGTATTCGTCGTGCTTTGTAAAAGATTCTCCCAGCGAGCTGATGACAGCTCTTGCCAGAGAAGGTTTTTCCGCGATAATCAGTTTCATTATTCCTCCGGACCGATTCTTCTTTCCTGCAGAGAGACCTGGATCGTACCGCCCCGTATCACCTGCCGACCGACCTCATGAAATCCCATCGCTTCATGGAATCCCAGACTCTGTTCATTGTAAGGCACGGTATCGATCTCCGCTGTCACAACGCCGACGCCCGTTTCAGCGGCGCGGCGGAACACCGCCTCATACAGCGTCCGCCCCAGCCCCAGGCCGCGGAACCTGCTGTCGACAACGACCCGGTCTACATACAGGAACTGTTCATATTCCCCTGAAAACCAGATATAGTTCTCACTGGTATAATCCTTTATCCCTTCGCGCAGCGCGATCAGAAAAGCCGCAGGCTCCCCGCGCACCTCCGCTACACGGAACATATCGCTGCATTCCATGAAATAGCGGAACCTGCCGGCGTCCATCGGTGAAAGGACCTCTACATTGACTTCATTCAGCCGTGTAACAAAGTCCGCGTCACCGGGCACGCAGTCTCTGATCTGCATTTCCTCCGCGGCGGCATTCCTGTCAGCGTCATTCATCTGTTTTCCCTCCGGTATATAGAATTTCACACGGCAGAATCCCGCGTTCCGGCCCCTCCTGCCGGATCAGATCTTCACCAGCTGCCACCGGGCATGCGGGATATTGTACTGGATCTCATAGATCCGTTCCAGATTTCCCACCATTCCCTGGCAGCGGTATGTCCAGATATCATCACCCAGGACCTTCTCCCTGTCGATCCTCAGTATCCGCCCGATCTTCATCTCGTGGATGTTGTCATAACGGTCTCTGACCCGAAACCGGTGCGGTTCCGGAGGCTCTCCGGTCCTGAAGGTGGCGATCACATCGATGTTGCGCTGTATCTTTCTCAATCCATACCGCCCTCTTCCTGCATCCTCATCAGATACGAACATATGTTCTTTTTCCCTTCGGATACAGTATAGCTAATTATACCAGCGCTGTCAAGAACACATTCCCCGCGGATCCGGGCGCGCGGTCATATCTCGTACTCTTCAAAGCCTTCGCTCAGATCAAGGCGTTTGATTACTTCCACTGTATTTACCGCGTCATTTAAGGCGTCATGGCTGCGCTCCGGTTTGATCTCGAATTTCCACATCGCGTAGCTCAGCGCGAACGACCTGCCCTCCTGCGTGATCTGATCATCGAAGAGGAGCTGCATGTCATAGCATCTCGGCAGATGATCGATCTCCATCCCGTGAAACAGCATATTATCCTCGATCATGATGATATCATTCTCGCTCCAGGTCAGGAACGCGTCCTCTCCGCACCAGGCCAGGAATTCAGCTATCACTTCCCGGAAAGGCCTTGCCTCTGCCAGCATCTCATCTGTGATATCAGTCAGCTCCGTTACATCCCGGTTCATCTTCTGATAGCATTCCGGTTTTATGAAGGAGCTGTACCTGTCCAGTATTTCCATATTCTCATCGACCCGTACCGCGCCGATCTCGACAATCTCCCCAGAAAGCCTTATTCCGTTTCGTTCCGCCCGGTACCTCGTTGCGGACTGGTTCCATTCAAGATCCATTACGACATAATTCATATTCCGGCCTCCTCCTGAAGCTCCAGTCTTATGATGCTCGGAAAGCATGTCTCATTGAACTGCAGACATCTCTGGCATTTGGATATTTCCGGCGAAGTCATCCGGTCCATCTCACGCCAGCCTTTACGCAGGTAGAATTCCGGGATCTTGGCGCATCCCCATATCTCCTCCGCTCCCATTCCTTTCGCCTCCTTGATCGCGATATTCATCATCGTCAGTCCGAGCCCTGTTCCCCTGTACTCTTCATTGACCGCCAGATCCGCCAGAACGAAAACTCCGCTTCTCATCTGAAGCACGCTGCCCGC
>CADBRP010000159.1 GCA_902797095.1 uncultured Eubacteriales bacterium
AAAAAAGAAACGAGAGAAAAAAAGCAGGCCGCGAAGAGAAAGTACATGGAGTATTACGAAAGCCTTCCCGTACAGAAGGATGTGGTGGTCCTGGAGGCCAGAAACGGGAAGACCATGGACGGAAACGTCCATTACATCGCGGAGGAACTGGCCGGAAACAGGGAATATGACGGCCTTACGGTCTATGCAGTGGCTGAGAACCGGGCGGCTGAGGAGAGGATACGGAAAAAGCTTTCGCCTGCCGCCGGGCAGCGCCTTCATTTCCTGCTGCTTCAGACCGAGGAATACTACCGTGTGATGGCATGCGCCGGATTCATCGTAAACGATTCGGCGATAAGAAACTTCTTCATCAAGAAGGAAGGGCAGATATATCTGAATGTCTGGCACGGGACTCCCCTCAAGACTATGGGGCGCCGTGTCAGTCATGAGCCTCAGGCGACAGGAAGCGTCCAGAAGAACTTCATCGCCGCGGACTATCTGCTTTATCCCAGTGAATATATGATGGATCATATGATCGAGGATTATATGATCGATTCGCTTTCCGGCGCGAAGATCCTGCTGGGAGGATACCCGAGGAACGCCGTTTTCTTCGATGAGGAAGGAAGGGGGAAGGTCCGGAAGGCGCTGGGGATTGAGGACAGGCGTGTATACGCTTATATGCCGACATGGAGACCTTCCATGATGGGAAGCCGCGCGCAGGAGATCCTGCGGGAGATGGACGGCGCCCTTGAGGAGGATGAGATCCTTTATGTAAACATCCATCCCCTGGCTGAAGAGGAGGTCGATTACAGCAGCTTTAAGGCGGTGCGCCCGTTTCCGGCTGAATATGAGACCTATGCCTTCCTGAACGCCGCCGACGGGCTGGTGACGGATTACTCCAGCGTATTCTATGATTTTGCGGTCACCGGAAGAAAAATCGTTCTTTATACATATGATGAAGAAGAGTATACTGAAACAAGAGGTCTTTATGTGCCGCTTTCAGAATTCCCGTTCCCGAGGCGCGTTTCCGCCGCGGAAACGCTGGAGGCGCTGAGAGAGCCGGTCTGTGATGACCGGACGGATTTTATGGAGCGGTACTGCAGATACGAATCCCCCGACGCGGCAAGGCTGCTTTGCAGACATGTGTTTTCAGGACAGTCCTGCCTTTGCGAGAGGGAGATGCCGCATAACGGCCTTCCCAACGTTCTGGTCTTCGGCGGGGATCTGTCACCGGGCGCGCGGACGGATGAACTGATGCGTTTCCTGGCTGATCCCGGAAAGCCGCCGGCCAATTACTGCCTTACATTCAACCGGCGGGACGTGAACCCCTATAAGGACCTGCTCCTGCATCTGCCGGAGGGGATCCGGTACATAGGACGCACCGGAAGGGTCACGCTGCCGGACGGGCTGGAGAAAGAGGCGGAAAAGTACCGGAAGGGAAAGATCCCGTTCGCGGAATACTGGGAGAAGGTCCGCCCAGTTTATGCCCTTGAGAAGCTGCGGTATTACGGCGGAATGCCGATCGACCGGGTCGTGCAGATCCCTGAAGGAAGAGGCCCGTGCCCGGAAGCGTCTGAAGAAGAACTGGAGTTTTCGACATATTGAGTGCTGTTTCAGGAAAGGAGAGTGCCCTATGAAGCTGCTTGTGACCGGAGGTGCCGGATTTATTGGCGCGAATTTCATTTTTTATATGCTGAAGAACCACCCGGAGGACGAAATCGTCTGCCTGGATGCCCTGACCTACGCCGGCAATCTTGAAACGCTGGAGCCGGTGATGGATCATCCGGGATTCCGTTTCGTGAAAGGGGATGTAGCGGACAGAGACGCGGTGTTCCGCCTGTTCGAAGAGGAAAATTTCGACACGGTGGTGAACTTTGCCGCGGAGTCCCATGTGGACCGCTCCATCGAGGATCCGGGAATCTTCCTGAAGACCAACATCCTGGGCACGCAGGTGCTGATGGACGCCTCCAGAGAGTACGGAGTGAAGCGGTACCATCAGGTCGGAACTGACGAAGTCTACGGCGACCTGCCGCTGGACCGCCCGGACCTGTTCTTTACTGAGACTACCCCGATCACCGCGTCCAGCCCCTATTCAGCGTCCAAGGCTTCGGCTGATCTGCTTGTCATGGCCTATCACAGGACCTTTGGGCTTCCGGTGACCATCAGCCGCTGCTCCAACAACTACGGGCCGTATCAGTTCCCGGAAAAACTGATTCCGCTGATGATCGCCAACGCGCTGGCGGACAAGGAACTGCCGGTCTACGGAACAGGCGAGAATGTCAGAGACTGGCTCTATGTGGAGGATCACTGCAGGGCTATCGATATGATCCTGCGCAAAGGCAGGGTCGGCGAGGTCTATAACATCGGCGGTCATAATGAGAGAAACAACCTGGAGGTGGTCAGGACCATCCTGAAGCAGGTCGGCAAGCCGGAGAGCCTAATTACCTTCGTAGGCGACCGCAAGGGACATGACCTGAGGTATGCCATCGATCCCACGAAGATCCACGAAGAGCTGGGATGGCTCCCCACCACTAAATTCGACGACGGGATCCGTCAGACCATCGACTGGTACCTCGAGAACGAGTCCTGGTGGAAGAACATCATGAGCGGGGATTATCAGCAGTATTACGAGAAGATGTACGGGAACAGATAGGAGGGACCGGCTGAAAGGGCGCCTGGGGCGCGGGAAGCAGAATCAATGAAAGAGTATGATTTTTTTAAAAACAGCAGGCTGAAGGAAGGCTATACACTTGTCATCAAATGGTATGATATCCTGTGGGTCACACTGATCGGCCTGTTTTCGGTGGTCTGTCTGGAACTGTTTTACCGGATGATCGTCAATTACAATGACAGGTATTCCTCCGACATGCGCTACTATGTGGTGAAGAATGTCCAGGAGGGCGGGTTCCACGACCGGTTCATCGGCGTGGTGTTCCAGAAGTTCTACGATATCAACCAGAACACGATGGAGGCCAATATCTATCTGGCTGCGGTCATCGCCGCCATCATCGTGGTCAACTATCTTGTGATACGGTTCTATATAAAGGACGACGGACGGGACGTGCCGCGTTACGCCATGGAGTTCTTCTCGCTGGCGATGCTGTTCATCGGACCCATGTACATCCCGGTGTTCCATGAGTGGTATTACCGTTTTTCGTTCCAGACCTGGGCGTGGCATTCACCGACACAGCAGTCGATGACGCTGTTTTCGCTGATCGCGTCTCTGTGTTTCCTGAAAATGTATCTGCAGTATGAGGAGCGGATCCATCCGGGATGGTGGATCGCCACCATGGTGACATGCTTCCTGTCGGCGTCGGTCAAGCCCAGCTTTCTGATCAATCTGATCCCGGCGATCATAGTTCTGTTCATCATCGAACTGATCGAAGGAGGGAAGGAAGGTTTCCTGAAGCGGTTCGGGAAGCTTTTCGCGATGGGATGCACCCTGGTTCCCTGCGGACTGTACATCCTTTTCCTGCATACCATGGAGTTTAAGGAAAGCACGACCCAGGACGGGGATCATCAGGTGATCTTCGATATCGGGCACGTGATCCATTACAATCATCTGGGAGCCGCCATCATCTGCGGCCTGGCGTTCCCGCTGGTCGTCTTCGCGATGAACCTGCCCCGCCTCAGGGACAGGAAATACCGTTTCGCCGCGGTGATCTTCCTGATGGGAGTCCTGCAGTGGGCTCTTCTGACAGAGACCGGCAAAAGGGGAAAATACGGCAATTTCGGATGGGGGCAGATCTACGGCTCTTATTTCCTGACGCTGGTCAGCACAGCTCTGGCGCTGGAGAATTTCAGGGATCCTGATTTCCTCGCCGGAAGGAAAAGGGCAAGGACGGTATACTTCGTGGTCCTGGCGGTTCTTCTCGTGCTGCATATTTTCTCGCAGCTGTGCTATTTCCGCCTGATACTTACGGGACACGGCTACATGCACTGACGTTCTTACGCGGCAGACACCCTTTAACAGACGCAATGAATTCCAAAGAAAGGATCAGATAAATTATGAGCTCAAATATGTTTACCGGAAGCAAAGACTATGTGGTTACGCCGGATCTGATGGATTCTGTCAATGTATCCATCGCTCTGAAGAAGCCGCTGCTGATCAAGGGAGAGCCGGGAACCGGCAAGACCATGCTGGCGCAGGCCATCGCGGATTCGATGGACATGCCCCTGATCGTCTGGAGCATCAAGTCCACGACCAAGGCGCAGGACGGCCTGTACATGTATGATACGGTGCAGCGGCTCTACGACAGCCAGTTCGGGGAAGGAGACGTCAGCGACATCGGCCAGTACATCCGCCTGGGCAAGCTGGGAGAGGCGTTTACGTCTGACCGGCAGGCGGTCCTCCTGATCGATGAGATCGACAAGGCGGATCTGGAGTTCCCCAACGATCTGCTCTGGGAACTGGACAGGATGGAATTTTACATCCATGAAACGAAGGAGACCATCACAACGAAGCACCGCCCGATCGTAATCATCACTTCCAACGCCGAGAAGGAGCTGCCGGACGCTTTTCTGCGCAGATGCATCTTCCACTATATCGCTTTTCCTGATGAAGAAAAGATGAGGGAGATCATCCGCGTCCATTACGGGGATATCGATAAGAAGCTCTGCGACAACGCGCTGCAGGCGTTCTATGAGATCAGGAAAATGAACGAGCTGCAGAAAAAGCCCAGCACTTCGGAGCTTCTGGACTGGATCCAGGCGCTCGTGATCAGCGGCGTCAGCGTGGATGACCTTTCCAAAGACATGCCGTTTGTGGGCGTTCTCCTGAAGAAAAACGAGGACATTGAGGTCATGCAGGAGATCAGAGAGAAAGGTTACTCTCTTCGGCACTGGTAAGCGGCTTCGGAGGATCAGGAATGTTTTTGGAGTTTTTTTACCTTCTTCGGGCAAAAGGCCTTCCGGTCAGCCTGAATGAGTGGATGACGCTGATGGAGGCGCTGGATCAGGGTCTGGGAAAGACCTCTCTGACCGGCTTTTACCATCTGTGCCGCTGCATTCTGCTCAAAACAGAATCGGATTTTGACAAGTTCGATCAGATATTTATGGAATATTTCGGCGGGATCCAGACGCCCGAGCAGCTGCCTGAGCAGTTCTGGGAGTGGCTGAAGAACGGCGAGCGCGAGCGCGCGCTGGATGATCTCGGCGATGAGGAATTATTTGCCCGTGAGCTGGAGGAGCTGCTGCGGATGTTCGAGGAACGGATCCAGGAGCAGAAGGAAGAGCATCACGGCGGCAATTACTGGATCGGTACCGGCGGAACGTCACCGATGGGCAGGGGAGGCTACAATCCCTCCGGCATCCGCGTCGGCGGCAAAGGCAGGCACCGCACCGCGCTGCAGGTGGCGGGCGAACGTAATTTCAAGGATTTCCGCGAGGATACGATTCTGGGGATACGGCAGTTCCAGATGGCGTTTCGGAAGCTGCGCCAGTACTCCAGCAGGGTGGACGGCGTCGAAAAGGAACTGGATCTGGACAAGACCGTGGATGAGACCTGTGAAAACGCGGGAATGCTCAGCCTGGCATACGAGAGACCGAGAAAAAACACTGTGAAGGTCCTTCTCCTGATCGATTCGGAAGGGTCCATGCTGCCTTACAGCAGGCTTTGCAACCGTCTGTTTCAGGCGGTCAGCAAATCCAATCACTTCAAGGATCTGCAGGTGTACTACTTCCATAACGCGATCTACGATCAGCTGTACACCACGCCGCGCTGCAAACTGAGGGATTCTGTGGAGACGACCTGGCTGTTCCATAAACTGGACAGCGAGTACAAGGTCATCTTTGTCGGAGACGCGGCGATGGCGCCGTCAGAGCTGCACCGCCCCGGCGGAAACGCGATCATCGGAATTTTCAACCGGGAGACCGGCATAGAATGGTTCCAGAAATTCAAGCGCCGTTTCAAGCGGCAGATCTGGCTGAATCCCATAGGGGAAAAATATTGGGATCATACATATGGCTCCGCCACCATCGCGGACATACGCCAGATCTTCCCCATGTATGA
>CADBRP010000160.1 GCA_902797095.1 uncultured Eubacteriales bacterium
GCGTCGCCGTCTGTGTGGTATCCGGGCTGGCCTGCCTTTGCGGAAGAAAACGCGGTCCTGGCGCCGGCGGTCTATCTGAGCCTCGGGACGAAAGAAGAAAAGGCGAGAAACCCGGTGCTGAAGACCGTTGGGGAGAATATCAGAAGGCAGCATGAGATCCTGTCGCAGGATCCCGGGTGCCGGGTGATCCTGGAAATGAATCCGGGAAATCATTTCAGGGAACCGGAGCTGCGGATGGCGAAGGGGTTTGCGTGGCTGATGAAGGATGAAACGGACAGATAAATGGATCATGGCCCTGCTGATGGTGCCCGGAATGGAAAAACAGGCAGCAGGCGCCTTTATAAGAGAAAACGATCTGACCGATGCGGCTTCGGCAGAGGAGACGCCTGAGCGGATCAGAGCCTTTGCCCGCGGAGACAGTCGGATCAAAGTCCTGGACAAAGGCACATTTGAACGGTATCTGGATCAGGCGGAACAGGCGCTTTTGGATTGCGAAAAACAGGGCATTGAAACGATCAGCATCCTGGATCCCGAGTATCCTGTGAAGTTCAGGGAACTGAAGATCCCGCCGGTTTTGCTGTACCTGAAGGGCGACAGAGCGCTGCTGTATGGATACCGGCATATCGCGGTCATCGGGACCAGAGAGGCCACGGAACACGGAAGACGCGCCGGATATCGTCTTGGACAGATCCTGGCCGAAAAAGGGGAAGTCGTTGTAAGCGGCCTCGCCATAGGGTGCGATACGTCCGGACACAGAGGGTGTATCGACGCGGGAGGAAAGACGATCGCGATCCTGCCGTCTCCTTTGGACGGGATCCTTCCCGAAGTGAACCGGGGGCTGGCTGATAAAATACTGGCAACAGGCGGGCTGCTTCTGACCGAATACCGTCCCGGAGAAAAGGTGAGGCCTGATTTTTACGCGGAACGCGACCGGCTGCAGAGCGGTCTCAGTGACGGACTCATTGTCGTGGAAACAGAAGCCGCCGGAGGGACGATGCATACAGTAAGGTTTGCGAAAGAGGCCGGAAAAGTGCTGGCGTGCTGCAGGCCGCCAAAGGAACTTCTGGGAAGACCTCAGACCGAAGGAAATGAAATGCTGATCGCCGGGGGTGATGCGATGCCTCTCGGGAAAGAGGACGAGATTCGGGCATTTCTCGATGCTGTGACAGATTACAGAAGCAAAGTCAGGGAAGGGCGCGAACGGAGACCGGAGTGATCGCATACTGATATCCGCAGGATCGTGAAGTAAAAACTGTGGTATAATACCAAACTGTAACAATATATTGTTTTATCGAAGTAAAGGAGCAGCGTGATGAAAGGCGGCTGTAATCAATCATTAGTCAGGAGCGGCAGGGGAGCGGCGCGTCTCCTGCGCTTGTTCGTTTTTGCGTTTGCTCTGGCGCTCGTGCCGGGTATGCTTCCGGCAATGAGTCAGACAGCGTATGCAGCAGATACATATCCTCTCTGGGTCGGCGGAGTGCAGGTGACGAGCGAGAACGCGAGCGATGTGCTGGCGGATGACGAGACGAACAAAGGCAAAGTGGAATTCACCCCTGCAAGTGGTAATGATTCTGCCGTCCTGACGCTGAAAGGCGCGAATATTACGGCAGGATATAACGATGAATACGGTAATACAAATGGAATCTACTATGATGGAGACTCCCATTTGATCATTGACCTGCAGTCCGGTTATGTAAACTCAATAAATGGAGTGGAAAAATGCATCAATTGTAATTATATAGGTGCACCTCTTACTATTTCCGGAGGCGGCACGCTGAACGCTTCCTCAGATGTTTATTCTGGTGTCGGCATCCTCGCCTGTAGTGATTTGAAGATTGTAAACAGTACTGTAAATGTTAATATGACCGGTGATGATAGTTACGCGATCCGCGCCGGATGGGGAGGAAAGATAACGGTCGATGGAGGTACCGTGAATGCTTTCGCAAGCGGCAGCAATGGTTGCGGCATCAGAGCCAGCGCGAGCTTAGTGATCGGAGACGGGAGCGAAGTTGCTGCGACAGGAACGGTGCAGGCGATCGAGGGCAATGTGGACAATCAAATTGCCGGAACAGGGTGGACAGACTATGAGGGAAAGTCGGAGAAGCATTTAATAGACAAAAGCGATGGAACGGAGAAGGACCTCTCTTCTTTCAAAAGGGTCCGGTTCCCGGCGTTCGCCAATAAGATCACAGTAGCCCCTGCTGTTAACGGAAACGTCGAAGCTGACAAAGAAATAGCCGGGGAAGGCGATACAGTTAC
>CADBRP010000161.1 GCA_902797095.1 uncultured Eubacteriales bacterium
AAGCTCAACGAATACGCAAAGGCAGGTATACTGGACGTCGAAAAGGCCGGCAGAAAAAATCTTTACAGCCGTTCTGAGGATACGGTCAGCCTGGATGCCTGGAGGGAAGCCGTCGCGTTTTACTCTGAAGCGGACCCTGCCGGCGTCATCGGCTCGTTTTTGCTGGACAGGATGAAGACGCCCCCGGACTGGTTCAGATTCAAGCACCACTATATTCTGCACGCGCTGGAAAGCGACATCATCTGCACGCTGCTTGACGCTGCGGCGGACAGCTGCACAGCACTGATTTCAGTCGGAGGCAAAACCGGAGGCAAAGGAAAGACCGCACTGCGGGAATACGACACCATACCGTTTCAGATCGCGCTGAGCACGGAGAACGGGCGGGGTTATCTGCTCGCCTGGGATACCGGGGAGGAGCGTTTTTATATGCACCGCCTGGACAGGATCCAGTCTGTCAAAAAAGGCGTGTCTGCCGAAAAGAAGGCGGAGCTGGAGGAAGAAGCGAAAGAGTTTGCGTCGCATCTGTGGAACACCTCCGGCCGGGGAGACGCCGGGCTTGACCACCTTGAAATGATCCTGCGGATCGAGCCGCGCGAGGGATACATTCTGAGCAGGCTCGAACGGGAAGGAAAGCATGGGCGTGTCGAAAAAGCCGGGCAGGATCTGTACAGATTTTCCATCGATGTATATGACGCGGGGGAGATGATTCCGTGGCTGCGCACTTTTATCGGGCGGATCGAAAAGCTGACCTGCACGAATTCTTATGTCGAGAAATTGTTCTATGAGGATCTGCAGGCTTTGTACGAAATGTATATGAAGGATGGAGGCGATAGCGATGCTGTTTAATGAAGTGTACGGCAATTACTACAGCGCGGTCGCCCGGATCCTGAAGCTGGCGGTGCGCGGCGAGCTGACGCGGCAGGATATCTATGAGATCGCCGGCAGCAAAGCCTTTGCGGAAAGCGTTCTGAGCATTCCAGGCCCGCTGAACAGCGGCGAGTGGCCGCTCCTGACGGAGGAACTTAAGGAGGATCCGACAGGGAATCTGACGGAAAAACTGACGACGCCGCTTAAGCATGAACCGGAGACGCCGCTGACGACGCTGCAGAAGCGCTGGCTGAAGGCGCTGCTTGAGGATCCCAGGATCCGGCTGTTTGACGTGCCTGCGGAAGGCGCCGAAGGGCCCGCGGGAGGCGCCGAAGGGTCCGGGGGAGGCTCGTTGAAGCGGCTTGCGGAAGGCCTCGAAGACGTCCAGCCTTTGTATAAGCCGGGGACGGTCGTGTATTTCGACCAGTATTCCGACGGCGACCCGTACGAAGACAAGGAATATACGGAGATTTTTCATACGGTCCTGCGGGGTTTGCGGGAGAAGAGAAAGCTTCGGATCAGTTTCACCAGCGCCAGCGGCAACAGCCACTGCTGGGAATGCGTACCGCTGAAGCTGGAGTATTCGCTGAAGGATGACAAGTTCCGGCTGATCATCAGCGGGGACGGGAGAGACAATACCATCAACATCGCGAGAATCTCGGAGTGCGAGCTGCTTGATCCCTTTGACGCGGAGGAAGCGGCTGAGACGGGGCGGGAGAAAAAGCAGCTTGTGATGGAACTTACCGACGAGCGGAACGCCCTTGAGCGCGCGATGCTGCATTTTTCTCACCTAGAGAAGGAGACGGTGAAGCTGGACAAAGGCAGGTACCGGATCACGCTCCGGTACAACCTGGAAGACGAAACGGAGATCCTGATACGGGTCTTAAGCTTCGGGCCGGTGGTCAGGGTGCTCGGGCCGGACAGCTTCATAGAGAGGATACGGGAAAGGCTTAAGATGCAGAAGCGGTTTGGATAACCGCTTTTTTCTTTTGACTTCGCAACTTTTTTTTCATGATTAATGCCGCCCGGGCTGTTATTATGCGGGTACAGAAAGGCACTGACAGCAAAACAAGACTTTAGAAAGCAGCAGACGGAAAACCCGCTCCGGCGGGCGAAAGGTCAGCGCTTGCGGGGCTGAAACCCCGCGATGGAAAGAGTGCCTTGGTATTTTTTGAAAGAAAAGAGGTGGCAGACATGCTGAATGAACTGAAGAAAAAAGCAAACAGAACATATACAGAAAACGGGGCGGCAGCGTACAGAACGACAGCGTCTGACTGCCTTGATCTTTTCGCGAGGATAGGCGCGATGAGAAACGCGTATGAGCAGGACATTATCACCTGCTTTTCCAGGGCGTATATCGAAAACCCGGATCTGGCGATGAAGATCCTGTTCTACGCGAGGGACATCCGCGGCGGGCTCGGGGAAAGAAGGGTGTTCCGCGTGATCATGAACTGGCTTGCGGACTTCAATCCTGAATCCGTGGAGAAGAATATTGCCCTCATCGCTGAGTATGGCAGATTTGACGATGTTGTGGAACTGATGGATACGGACTGCGCGGACAGCGCCCTTGCGTACATCAGAAAGCAGCTGGCTGCCGATATCGCGGCGTCCGAAAACGGCGGCAGTGTGTCTCTTCTGGCCAAATGGCTCCCGTCCGTCAAC
>CADBRP010000162.1 GCA_902797095.1 uncultured Eubacteriales bacterium
TCCCTGTCGATCCCGTCCTTCCACGGATCGGCTTCCCCGCCGCTTCCAAGGGAATGGACTCCGTCCGCTGAATACCTGCACAGCTCGATGCGGTCGGGCCAGATCCTGCACACGGTACCTGACAGAGTATCGTCCGCCGCGGCATACTGGCCGGAGGTCCCGTTCTCCACTTCCTCCAGCGAGCAGTTCACGAAGTATCCTGTGTATCCCGCGTTCAGGTACGCAAAGTTCAGGGTCTCCTCTGTAAAGCTGTCTGTGCTGACATCATGCTCCTTAAAGGCGGGGATCAGGATCTGGTCTCCCGGCGCCTTGTAAACGCAGCTTCCCCCGAGGTAGCAGTCCCAGCCTTTGGAATGATTGTGCCCGTAAAAATATACGATGTCCAGATCCCGCGCGGCTTCGTTGACAGTCTCAAAGATCAGCGAGGAATACAGATTGTCGCCTGAACTGTGGCGGGATGAAGTCCGCGCGGTAAAATGCAGCGGAACGTGCCCCGCAATGAGCACCGGCCGCTTTTCGCCTTTTGCGGTCAGATCCGCGAAGCAGGCCTTCATGTCCTCCGCTGTCTTTCGGACTTTCTTAAGGCTCCCCGATGTCTTTCCCTGGCTCCAGGGAAAATCCTCCTGCGTATTGATCACATATACCAGGCATTCATCGAATTCATGCAGTCCCGATGAGGCGATGGATTCCGTCAGTTTATCGTGGTTGCCCTGTATGAACAGCATCCTGTCCCGCGGCAGATCCGGAAATGTCTCCGAGAATACCTCCCTGATCTCGCCGATCGATCCTTCGGGGCTCAGCTGATAATTGTACTTCTTCGGATCGTTGGTGTAGTCGCCGCAGAACACAGCGGCGTCAGGTTTGTTTCCGTCCTCCGCGGCGGCCTTCAGAATTCTCTCCAGGTTTTCCGCGGGAGCCGGCCATCCGGGTTCCTGCTGATAGTCGGACATAAACAGCAGGCTCATCAGAGGACCGCCGGTATCTTCGGTCTTTTCGTCCTTTTCGGCGTCTTCGGCCTTTTCATCCTTTTCGGAGGCCTCGCCGTTTTCTGTCCCCTTCCCGCTTCTGAGGGACTTCTCAAGCTCCAGGGCAAGAGCCGGGTCGTCGGTGAAATATGTATCCACGCCCATGGAGACGGCATCCCGGATATCCGCTTCCGAATTCAGGGTCCAGGCGCTGAAAAGCTTCCCCTTCTCATGCGCCAGCTCCAGGCGCTCCGCGGTCATCATATCCCGGCTCACCGACAGGATATCCGCAGCAGGTTCCTCAAGGCCCGCCCGGAACTGATCCGCTGTCTTACAGAGGCACAGCTTGGGCATGTCAGGATATTTTTCTTCCAGGATCCTGAGCGTCTCCAGGTCAAAGCACTGCAGGATCACCTGTTTCTCAAGGCCCTGCCCGCTTCCGCTGTCCATAAGCTGACAGAACGCGTCAATGGTCCTGCTGTCATGTGACTTCAGCTCGATCACATACCTTATCGCATCGCCGTATCTGCCGAACACATCGCCCAGGCGGAGAATACTGTTTCCCTCATATGTCCTGAGCTCATCGATCTGACTGTCCGTCATATCGGAAAACGCGCGGCTGTCCCCCGTCATCCGCTGCGCGGTCTCGTCATGGGATACATACAGCGTCCCGTCCCCGGAGACCACGACATCCTGCTCAATGTTGACAGCGCCGTCCGCTATCGCCTGGTCGTAGGCTTCAAAGGAATGCTCCTTCCCCTCTCCCGAGGTTCCGCGGTGGGCGTAGACCCGTTCCGCGGCAAGGACATCAGACAGACCCTCCTCTGTCCGCTCGCAGACGGTTTCCGTAAGCGAAACCAGCGAATCCTGCGTCAGAGGCAGCGAGATCTCTTCGGCTGTCGCCCCTTCCATTCCTTCCCGCAGCAGCCATCCGAAGAGCCCTCCGCTCAGGATCAGCAGGAATATGATAAATGTGATCAAATGCTTTGTTTTCATATGTATGTCTTTTCCCCGCAAAAGCAGCGGCTTCCGAGGGTTTTCCAACTGTGTGTCAAAGGACTTTCCTGACTGCGGGAATCCTCCGCAGCACCCATACTATCACGAAAGAGACCGCCCCGATCCCGAGAATAGCGGCAGGCAGAGCGAGTCCCGGCGCATGCCCGTACGGATTCCACTGAATATAACGGAAAAGGCTCCGCACAAAGATCATATGAATCAGATAGATTCCGAAGGAACACCGGTCGATCTGATCAAGACACGCGGCCGAGCGTTCCCCCGGCAGCCTGCCTTTGCACAGGACTGCAAAGACTCCCGCCGACTGGGCGATCACCGCAGGCGAAGCGTATCCGAACAGCGCTTCCGGAATCTGCGCTCCATAACCCAGACGCATTACATCCATAATGACGATCGCCGCTGTTCCGGCCAGAAGGAGCAGCGCCCCCGCGCGAGCCGGGATCCCGCCCCGTCCTGCATGGATCATATATCCCAGAAAGAGATACAGCGGATAGATGACGGACTCGCTGATATAGAATCCGATATGAAGCCCGAAGCTTTCGATCATGGGGATCACGGAAACAAACGCTATGTACGCCAGCGCGAGATACCTGAGTTCCCTGTCCGAGGCGCGGTCAGCGACCATTCTGTAAAACGGCATCAGTATGTACAGTCCGATCAGAAGATACAGATACCACAGATGCCCCCAGCACCGCGCGGTCACCAGCTCCTGAAATGCCATCAGGATCCCGCCCGCGGTGAATGCTTCCCCGTCCATGATCATATCGAAGATCCGGAAGATCAGGCAGCACGCGGCAAGCGCGATCAGGATCCGGAGTATGTATTTGCCGTACAGCTTCTTCAGGGTCAGCCGCCTTCCCGGATCCAGCTGCAGCGCTCCTGTAACCATCAGAAAACAGGGCACCGCCCACATCATATTGTTCTCCGCGATACGCGAAACGAAGTGATCCGCGCCGGAGATGACCTCCGCGAAATATTCATCCGCCGCAAAGACAGTATGCAGGACCAGTATCCCGACGCACGCCGCGACCCGCACCAGCGACAGTCGGGCGTCCCTGTCAGTAGAGGAGATCCTCGGAGTCTTCAATGCATCCGCCTGTATCATCAGCTTCCAGTTCCTCCTCTGTCTTCGGATCGGCCGCGTGAACGGTTTCCTCGGTTTCTGTCACTTCTGCCTCCGTCGCTTTATCCGCGTCACCTCCGGCTTCATTTCCTCCGCAGGAGCAAAGGCAGGCCGCGGAGCAGGCAAGCATACCCGCAAGCGCCAGCGCGATCAGCTTCTTTTTCATCTGTTTCTCCTTCTGAATATCTGTATTCCGGACAGCTCCGGCTGCTACCACTGAAGATACTGCTTGCTGTCCTCGTTGTATTTATACGTCCCCTTCTGGCCGTATCTTTTGTCGAATCCCGCCAGTCCTTTTCCGTCACTTTTGCGGGGATCATAGACATGAACCCCGTCGTCCTCCCTGATCTCCGTCCATGCGTGGGGCCGTGTCCCGTTCCACTGCAGAGTCCCCCAGATCAGGTCGCAGTTCTTTCCCA
>CADBRP010000163.1 GCA_902797095.1 uncultured Eubacteriales bacterium
GAGGAGCGGGCAGGGATCGTATATCAGCTGGGCGAGATGATCGAGGCGCACGCGGAAGAATTCGCGTACCTTGAGAGCATCGACGCGGGCCATCCGATGGCCACGGTTCTGAATGATGAGATCCCGATGATCGTGGACACCTTCAAGTTCTATTCTAACCTGGGAAGGACGGCGGAAGGCAAGGCGGCCCAGGAATTCCAGGCGGGAATGACCAGCATTTTCCGCAGAGAGCCTCTGGGCGTCGTCGCGGGAATCTGTCCCTGGAACTATCCGCTGTACATGCTGGGGTGGAAGCTGGGCCCGGCGCTGGCTGCCGGAAACTGCTCCATCATCAAGGCGTCCTCCGACACGCCCCTTACTACGCTGTATTTCGCGGAGCTCGCGCAGGATATCCTCCCCGCCGGCGTACTGAACGTTCTGACCGGACCGGGAAGCACGCTTGGCGACGCGATCTGCAGGCAGCCGGGGATCCGCCTCGTCTCAATGACGGGAAGCACTGAGACCGGAAAGCACATCGCGGCACAGTGCGCGGCGACTCTGAAGAGAGTGCATCTGGAGCTGGGCGGCAAAGCGCCGGTAGTCGTCTTTGATGACGCGGACGTTGACGCCTTTGCGGAGAACATGCGGTGGTTGGGATACTTCAACAACGGCCAGGACTGCGGACAGCCCACGCGGCTGCTGGTGCAGGAAGGCGTCTATGATGAGGTCATCGAGAAGCTGACGGCCGAAGTCGCGAAGATCAAGGTCGGAGATCCGCTGGATCCGGAAAGCGAGCTCGGCACAGTCATCAACAAAGGGCGCTGCAGGGAAATCGAGGGATTCGTAAAGCGCGCGGTGGAAGAAGGCGGACGCGTAACCATCGGTGGGCACATGATCGGAGAGGACAGCGCGTTCTTTGAACCGACGATCATTGCCGATGTGGCTCACGATTCCGAAATCGCGACAACCGAGGTCTTCGGCCCGGTGCTTTCGGTGGAGAAGTTCACAACAGAGGAAGAAGCGCTGGCCCTGAGCAACAGCACAGAATACGGGCTTTCCGCGTCTGTCTGGACGAAGGATCTGGGAACCGCGATGCGCATGAGCCGCGGCCTTCAGTACGGAACCGTCTGGGTGAACGACCATAACGTCCTGCCCCGCGAGGTCCCATGGGGAGGATACAAGCAGAGCGGATACGGCAAGGATCAGTCCGTGTACTCCTTCGAGGACTATACGCAGATCAAGCATGTGGGCATCAGCTTCGGTTAACGCAAAGGCAGGCTGATCCGCAAAGGCAGCAGGCTCGCAAAAGCAGGTCCGCAAAAGCAGGAAATCCGGGGGCTCCGTTTCATCAAAAGCGGAGCCTTTTTTGATGCCTGCGGGCGGGATATGTGTTATGATATTCGTACTGGCATCACAGGCGGCAAGAGGAAAAAAGATATGGAAATCACAAAGATCAATCATAGAAGAGTTGTAATCATCGGAGCCGGATACGTAGGCTCGTCGATCGCCTACGCGCTGACGATCACAAACCTGGCGCGTGAGATCATTTTCATCGATGTCGATGAAGAAAAGGCGATGGGTGAATCTCTTGATATCCAGCACGGCATCCCGTACATGGGCGTATCGCGGGTCCGCCCCGGCGGATACGAGGACTGCGCTGACAGCGATCTGATCATCGTAACCGCGGGCAGAAACCGGCGTGTGGGAGAGACCCGGCTCGATATGATCGCCGACAATATCGGCATCATCCGTGATGTGGCGGACCGCATCAGGCCGTATTACAAACACGGGCCGATCATCATCGTTTCCAATCCGGTGGATATTCTGACCTATGAGTTTGACCGCATCATGGGCCTTCCGAACGGGCATGTCTTCGGAACCGGATGCATCCTGGACTCCTCCCGTCTGATCCGCAGCATCGCGGGCTATACCCATCTGAAGATCGAGGCGATCAAGTGCAATGTTGTAGGCGAGCACGGAGATTCCCAGTTCCCGGTCTGGAGCCGTCTGGCCATCGCGGGGCAGCCGATGGACGAGTACTGCCAGAACGTAGGTCTGACCTGGGGCGCGGAGGAAAAAGACGCTCTCTATGACCGCGTCCGGAACATGGGCGCGCGGATCATCGCGGCCAAAGGCAGGACTCACTACGGAATCGCGACCTGCGTCTGCTCGCTGGCGGACGCTGTGCTGAACCAGAGACTCACCATCGCGCCGGTCACAAGCCCCCTGCAGGGTGAATACGGGATCTCAGACGTATCGCTGAGCGTTCCCTCGATCATCGGCGTCAACGGAGTGGAGCACAGGCTTGAGGAGAAATGGACCGACGAGGAATACCAGAAGCTCCAGGACAGCGCCAGCAGGGTGCGTGAGGCGCTGAAGACAGTCAAGGATCTGTAGGACGGCAGCCCGTTTATTCAAAATTCTGAAACTTTTTTCCGGGCAAGAAAAATAGGTCTATGTTAAGAAACCATTTTATGGTATAATTTTTGTTGTTTTTTTACAGGAGTACGAAATGATAGGAGGGGGTGTGCGCATGTATACCATCAAAGACATGTATGATCTGGATCATACCATCGCGGCGGATTACCTGGCAAAGTTCACGTATCCGTGGGAGGCTCTGAAAGGAATCAAGGAACTGATCTTAGAGCTCGGGCCCAAACTGGGAGATGACTATGAAGAGGTGTCTGAGAATGTATGGGTGCACAAGAC
>CADBRP010000164.1 GCA_902797095.1 uncultured Eubacteriales bacterium
CCGCTGCCTCAACGGTTCTGTCCGAAACATCCACCGCGCGCGAGCTCTTCTCAGCCGCAAAAGCAGGGGATCCCCTCGCGCTTGAAATCGCGGATTTCTTCTTCGACACGATCGGAGCCGCGCTTGCTTCAGTCTCCGCCGTGCTGGATCCCGAGCTTTACATCATCGGCGGCGGCGTTGCAAAAGCAGGCGATTTCCTGCTGGACGGGATGCGTGAATCCTTCCGCAGGCACGCTTTCCACGCATCGCGGCAGGCCCGGTTCCGCCTTGCCGCTCTCGGAAGCAAAGCCGGCATGGCCGGAACGATCATCCCCCTGCTTTTCAGCTGAGATTTCGGTTGCTTCAGTCTTTGAACGCTGAGATTTCAGTTGCTTCAGTCTTTGGGCGCTGAAATCCCGGCCGCTTGTTGGATTTATTTGATTGAAGTCCTCTATATTACAACATTCACTTTTTTCAGGCTCTTTTTTCTATGCTTTAGAACTGCTTTATTGGATTATTTTGTCCGACGATTAAATAATCCAACTTTCAAAGGTGAAAAGTTGGACTATTTCTTTCAAAACTTGAATTATCCAAGAAACCGTCTTTTTCTGCCCTTTTCAACGCCTGAAAAAAGAGTGAAGTTGGATTTATTGAAGGTCTGATAGAAATATTACAAGATTGCCCTGGGTCACCGGCTGCCATCGCCCGAAACCGGACGCCTGCAACTGAACACCCGCAACCGGACGCTCGCAACGGAACATCCGAAGCTGAACGCCTGCAGCTGAACACACGCAAGTGGACGCCTGCAACGGAACACCCGCAGCTGAACACCTGCAACTGAACGCCCTCAACGAAACGCCCGAAACCGGACAACCGAACAATCGAGCATGCCAAATCGAACACACCAGATCGATCATGCCAGCAAGAAAAAACCATGGGGCGCGAACGCTCCATGGTTTTCAGTTCTGAAAGGTTTTGACGCAAAGGCGCTGATTACTGGACCGGGCCCTGGGCGGTGAAGGTCAGCTTCTCGCCGTCGGTGTCGATGGTGACGTGATCCTCGTCCATGATGGTTCCGCGGATCAGCTCGCCGGCGAGCTCGGTCTCGACGTTCCGCTGCAGGTAACGCTTGACCGGACGGGCGCCGTACTGGGCGTCGTAGCTTTCGTCCGCGATGAATTTCTTGGCGGCGTCGGTGAGCTCCAGCGTGATGCCGCGCTCTTCAAGACGCTTTTCGATGTCCTTCATCGACAGCTCGATGATTTTCACAATCTGATCCTGTGTCAGCGGCGAGAAGAGCACGATGTCGTCGATACGGTTCAGGAATTCAGGACGGAAATGACGCTTCAGCTCATTTTCGACCATTTCCCTGGAATGCGGATCCACGGTGCCGTCCTCACGGATGCCGTCGATCAGATAGCTGCTTCCGATGTTGGAGGTCATGATGACGATGGTGTTCTTGAAGTCCACCGTCCTGCCCTGGTTGTCGGTAAGCCGGCCGTCGTCCAGAAGCTGCAGCAGGATGTTGAAAACATCCGGGTGCGCTTTTTCAATCTCGTCGAACAGGATGACGCTGTAGGGCTTGCGGCGAACGGCTTCAGTCAGCTGCCCGCCTTCATCATAACCAACGTACCCCGGAGGCGCTCCCACCAGTCGGGATACAGAGTGCTTCTCCATGTACTCCGACATGTCGATACGGATCATGTTCTTTTCGGAATCAAACAGCGCTTCCGAAAGGGACTTGGCCAGCTCGGTCTTGCCGACGCCGGTCGGTCCCAGGAAGATGAAGGAACCGATCGGGCGCTTCTCGTCCTTGAGGCCTGCCCGGGCACGAAGGACGGATTCCGCGACGACGCGGACGCCTTCCTCCTGACCGATGACCCTCTGGTGCAGAATATCCGGCAACCGCAGGAGTTTGTCACGTTCAGTCTCCACCAGCTTGCTGACCGGGATGCCGGTCCAGCCGGAGATGACCTCCGCGATTTCCTCTTCTGTGACCTCTTCCTTCAGGAGACGGGCTTCCTCCGCCTTGTCGGCTTTGCCCTTCTCGATCTCAAGCTGCTTTTCCAGATCCGGAATCGTTCCGTACCGCAGTTCGGACGCCTTCTCCAGATCGTAGTTTCTCTCGGCTTCCTCCGCCTGATGCTTCGCCTCTTCAAGCTGCTGCTTGATGACCTTGACCTGTGAGATGGCCTTCTTTTCGCTCTCCCACTGGGCGCGCATCGCGTTGCTCTTATCCTTCAGCTGCGCCAGTTCCTTCTCCAGAGTCTCCAGCCTTTGCGCGGAAGCCTTGTCGCTTTCCTTGCCAAGGGCCTGCTTTTCTATCTCGAGCTGCATGATCTTTCTGGAGATCTGGTCCAGCTCTTCAGGCATGCCGTCGATCTCGGTACGGATCTTTGACGCCGCCTCGTCCATGAGGTCGATCGCCTTGTCCGGCAGGAATCTGTCGCTGATATAACGGTCGGACAGCGTCGCGCAGGCAATCAGCGCGCTGTCGGTGATCCTCACTCCGTGATGGATCTCGAAGCGCTCCTTCAGGCCACGCAGGATCGAGATGGTATCCTCAACTGTCGGCTGGTCCACCAGGACTTTCTGGAAACGGCGTTCCAGCGCCGCGTCTTTTTCGATGTACTTCCTGTATTCATCCAGCGTGGTCGCGCCGATGCAGTGCAGCTCGCCTCTGGCCAGTTTCGGCTTCAGCAGGTTTCCGGCGTCCATCGCGCCTTCCGACTTGCCCGCTCCCACGATATTATGGATCTCATCGATGAACAGGAGGATCCTGCCCTCGGATTTTTCGATCTCGTTGAGGACCGCTTTCAGACGCTCTTCAAATTCGCCCCGGAATTTCGCTCCGGCGATCAGCGCTCCCATATCCAGCGCAAAGATGGTCTTGTCCTTCAGTCCCTCCGGCACATCGCCGTTCAGGATCCGCTGCGCGAGGCCCTCGACGACCGCGGTCTTGCCGACGCCCGGCTCACCGATCAGCACCGGATTGTTCTTGGTCCTTCTGGAAAGGATCTGGATCGTATGACGGATCTCGGCGTCTCTGCCGATTACCGGGTCCAGCTTTCCTTCCCTCGCCATCTCCACCAGATCGCGCCCGTACTTGTTCAGCGCGTCGTAGTTTTCCTCAGGATTCTGGCTGGTAACGCGCTGGTTGCCGCGCACCTGATTCAGCGCCTGCAGGAATCCGTCCTTCGTCACGCCGTAACGTTTCATGATCTGCGCGGACGGCGTATTCCGCTCATCCAGCAGCGCCATATAAATATGTTCGACGCTGACGTATTCGTCCTTCAGCTTCGCGGCCTTCTTCTCCGCGTCAAGCAAAATCTGCTGCAGCCTGCGTGTTGTGTACATGGAATCCGCGCCGCCGGAAACCTTCGGCAGCTTCTCGATCTCGGACTGCAGCGCTCCGATCATCTCTCCGGTATTCACGTTCATGAACTGCAGAAGCTTTCCGATCAGCCCGTCCTTCTGCATAAGCAAAGCCAGGTGCAGGTGCTCGCCATCGATCTGCTGATGTCCTTCTTCAATAGCGATATTCTGGCAATCTATAATCGCGCTCTGCGCGTTTTGTGTGTATTTTTCAATATTCATTATGATCACCCCCTTTGGTAGTTTTATTGTAGACCCGCCAAAATCAGATGTCAATACTTTTTTAGCACTCACCTTAAAAGAGTGCTAACAATTTTCTCCACAACGCGTCCGCAAAGAAAAAAAGAGCCGCGGCACCGGTCAGTGCTGCAGCTCCCGATTCATATTTCCCGATTTATAAATCCCGATTCATAAATCCCGTTTGTCCAGCCTTTGCTTAACCCCAAAGCTCCTCATCGGTCGGGACGTAGTTGTCCGGCATGAAGCGCGCGACACGCGAAACGTTCATCAGATGAGTGTAGTTCAGGTTCTCTGAAATGCTGTTGTGGCCCCAGCTTCCGCAGCCCAGCGTGTTCGTCGGGTTGAGCCCGTTGAAATAGCTGCCGCCGGCGCTGTTGGCGCTGCACTGGTTGATCACGAAGCGGGAAACGCAGAGGGATTCCGCGACCTTCGCGATGTGATCCTCACTGTTCGTATGGAAGGAGACGCTGTGTCCCTTTCCGTCCTTTTCAAGGTTCTCAGCCGCGATCCGGATCGCGTCGTCCAGATCCTTATATTTGTAAGCCGAAATGACCGGCGCCATCTTCTCTCCGCCCAGGCTGTCCGTCAGACCGGTGCCTTCCGCTACCGCGACGATGACCTTTGTGCCTTCAGGAATCTCGATTCCGGCCAGCTCCGCAACCTTCTGCGGGGACTGTCCTACAGAGTGACGGTTCGTCTTCCCGTCCTCAAACAGCGCGCCGCGGACCTTTTCCAGGTCGTCCGGGTCGGTCACCACATACGCGCCGTCCTTGCGGAACTCATCCATGATCTGGTCGAAATCCGCTTCCGGGCAGATGACAGACTGTTCCGCGGAGCAGATGATGCCATAGTCGTAAGCCCTGCCTTTGATGATCTTCGGAACAGCTTCGCTGAAATCGTATCCTTCATCGATGATGCACTGGACATTACCCGCGCCTACGCCGAGAGCCGGTCTTCCGGAGCTGTAAGCCGCGCCGACCATGCCCGCGCCGCCTGTGGCGACGACCACGTCAGCCATGGAGATCAGGTTTCTTGTATTTTCTCTGGAATGCTGGTCCAGGATCTGGATCAGGTTCTCCGGCATGCCGATTTCAGCCAGCGCCGCGTTCATCATCTCCACGGTTTTCGTGCTGCATCTTACTGACTTGTGATGCGGTGTGATGATGATGGCGTTGCCGCACTTCAGAGCGAACATGGAATTGCTCATCGGGGTAACGATCGGATTGGTGCAGGGTGTGATGGCCGCTACAACGCCGACCGGTTTCGCGACCCGGGTGATTCCCGTGGTCTCATCGGTATCCAGAATGCCGCGGGATTTTTTGCCGCGCAGGTTGTTCCAGACGATGCCCGCCTTCTGCTTGTTCTTGGCGAACTTGTCCTCGACATTGCCCATGCCGGTCTCTTCCACCGCGATCTCAGCCAGATACTGCGCGTTCTCATAGACGACTCTGCCGATGGTCTGCACTGCTTTGTCCACCTGCTCCTGGCTCATCTTCTCAAACTCCGCCTGCGCCTTGCGCGCGCGTTCGATATATCCGCTGATGTATGCTTTGCTGTCCTGTTCCATGTTTTCCTCCTGTTTCAGCTTCCAAATGCACATTCTTGTTTCATTATATGCTCTGGCTTTGACCGATGCAAGGGATGCTCCCCTGATGAAAAGTTCTAAAAATGTATTTTCACCTCGGCCGCTCCAGAGTCCGGATGATCCTCTTCATTTCCTCCGCGCTGTCGATCATGTTGATCTGGCGCCGTACCGCGGCGGCTCCGTGAATGCCCTTCGTGTACCAGCCGACGAATTTGCGAATCTCACGCACGGCAATCGGCTCCCCCTTGTCTTCGCAGACAAGATCCAGGTGATGGCAGAGCATTTCCAGCCTTTCTTCTTCTGACGCAAAGGCAGGCAGTTCCCTTCCGTCCCACAGCGCGCGCGCCTCCCGGAAGATCCACGGATTTCCCAGCGCGCCCCGGGCGATCATCACGCCGTCGCAGCCGGTCTCCTCCATCATGCGCAGAGCGTCCGCGCCGCGCGTCACATCCCCGTTTCCGATCACGGGAATCTTTACCGCCTTCTTTACCGCGGCGATCACGGACCAGTCCGCTTTGCCTTCATAATACTGTTCCCGGGTTCTTCCGTGCACTGTGACAGCGGCGGCTCCGGCGGCCTCCGCGGCGAGGGCGTTTTCCACCGCGCTGCTTTCGTCCCGGGAAAAGCCCTTCCGGATCTTCACGGTCACCGGCAC
>CADBRP010000165.1 GCA_902797095.1 uncultured Eubacteriales bacterium
CCATGCTCCAGCAGTTCTTTTACCGTGATCACGGCGCGGGAATATCCGAGCGCCAGCGCCTGAAGTGTCGATACCTGATAAATAATCATACCCACTCTCCCTATCCGTTTAAGTGTCTTATATCTTCAGAATCATAAGATCCCAACCGACCCGGCCGCCTGACGCATCTTATCCACCGAAGCGAAAAAGGCTTCCTTTTCTGAATCCGTCATCGTGAATTCCTTGATCTCTTCGATCCCGTTCTTCCCGAGTACCGACGGAACCGAGATGGCTACGCCGTTCACACCGTACTCTCCCTGCAGAACAGAGGATACCGGGAAGACTTCCCTGCTGTCCGCGGCAATAGCCGCGGCGATCCTGCAGGCTGCCGCTGATACGCCTGTGCTGGTATACCCTTTCCCCTGAAAAATGCGGAACGCTTCTTTTTTGATTGCTTCGGTCAGGAGCGCCGCGTAGATAATGATGTCGGCGCCGGCGAGATCCTCGTATCCTCCGTAGTTAAGCGTCGGTCCGTACTGTTCCCGCACGACAGCGGCATCTCTGGCGTCCATGACCTCAGCTTTGATCTTATCCATATTTCTGCCCGTAAGGACGATCTCACTGATCATATTGACTCGCTGCAGGTCATGAAAAACGGCCTTTCCCACAAAGCCTGCTCCGATAATGGCAGCTTTCATTTTTTCTTCCTCCTGATATCCTGAATAACCTGATGCGGAAACACTGTGTCCTAAAGCCCCGCCCGCGCTTCCTGCTTACAATCTGCTGGCCAGGATGATCCTGATTCTGTCGAGCATCCTCTCAAGGTCAGACCTCGAAGCCAGATTCGCTTTTACCTCTGCCGCCTGAGTGATATTGTCCGTGATGATTCCGTCGGCGTCTCCGGTAAGGAAAAATCTCTGGGAGCTTTTATCATTTACGGTCCAGACCAGCGCTTTCTTGCCCTCTTTGTGTGTCGCCGTCAGCTTATATGCCGTTGCTGATTCTGCCTCGAGCCCGATGTAATCGCAGTTGAGGCCCGGGGTGTTCCCGAAAGCGGCGAAGGTAAGGAAACCGGTCTGTATATCCGGATATTTTGTCTCTATGTAGTTTATCAGGCCGTACTTAAGAGAAATCAGCACGCACTCGTCTTCCATGCCGTATTTATGTATCAGCCTGACCGCGTCATCGGCCATTTTTCTGTCCGCGGTATCTCCCTTCAGCTCGACAAAGAGCGTCAGCCTGCCTTTGCATGCCGCAAGGGACTCTTCAAATTCCGCCACAGGCTCTCCGTCAACGCGGAGTTTCTTCACCTCGCTGAGCTTCATTTCCTCCGGCTTTCTGTTCTCCCCCGCGGTGCGCTCGAATGTGCCGTCGTGATTCAGCACATAAAAACCGTCTTTTGTTCTCTGAATATCGATCTCGCAGCCGGAGGCTCCCGCTTTGTAAGCAGTCTCCAGGCCTGCCAGTGTGTTTTCAGGCGCTTCGGCGCCGCCGGCCCTGTGCGCGATGATCCCCACATTCGTATCCGCCGGGAACCAGCTGTCAAAGCAGGCAAACTGGAAGATCACAGCCGCGAGGAACGCTGCCGCCCAGAAGCCCGCCAGCGCTCTGTTGAAACCGGTCCTCGCCTTCTCGGGAGCGCGGAACTCAAACCCGCCGCCCTGCTTGTAGGAGTAAAAGAGCCGGGTCATGTTCAGCAGATAAAGGGGAATCACCAGGAAGTCTGTGAACAGGTACAGAAGAGTTCCCGCTGTACCGAAGAGTACGACCAGGAATCTGCTGCAGACATGCGGCAGCGGAATCACCTGCACCAGCGCAAGCGGAAACACGAAAAGGACGATCGCGGCCAGGGCGATGGCTGCCGCCATCGCCAGAAAGAAAAGTATGTTCTGCTTCAGATAATCTTTTAAGTTGCTCCGTATCAGCCTCCGGGACTGCCTGCCGGAATCCCCGGTCGAAAGACCGTCAAGCACGATTCCGTGAAGGATATACAGATTGGCGATGCCGATGATAAGAAGCAAAGGCACCAGGATCCCCAGAAGCGAGGAATACAGCTTTGACTCCTGAATAAACGCCGTAATAAAGGACGGGATATACAGCCCTTCGGTAAGGGATGTGGAGAAGCCCAGGCCGATTATAGGCGCGATGAAGGAAATATAAAGGATCACCATCAGCCCGGCCGGGCTGATGAGTTTCACTGTGGATGTCAGCCCTGCCTTAAGGCACTCCGGGATCGAGACAGTCCTGCCCCTGACCAGCATGCTGCAGAGCGCGATCCTTCCGTTCAGATCAAACGCCGTACCTATATATAACGACACCAGGCTCAGTACAAGCAGCAGGATGCCCTGCCACGTAGTGTACAGAAACTTCCAGTCTCCCGAAGTCACAGCCACACGGCCTACGCTGCTGAGAAGGAGCTTTGCCATTGCGCCGAGCAGACATGTCAGAACAAAGAGGATCCCCTTAGTCACAACGATGTAGCAGAATATATCAGGCACGGCCTGCAGATATGGTCTCAGTCTTTCTTTCATTCTCAGTCTTCCCGGTCAGCAGCGATTGCATTTTCAATACACTATGATTATAATTGATGTGCGCTGTCATTGAACATTATTTTTAAAAGTTTTAGACAAACTGCACTTTGTAATATGTCTTCCAAAAACAGGCCTTTGTTTAAAAAAGACAATCTTACGTCCATCTTCCTAAGTACAGCTCTGGTGATGGTTTTCACAGAGTTCTCGGGAGTAATCGCCGTCCTGATCGACGGCGTCATTTCCAGCCAGTTCCTTGGCTCGGAAATCTACGCCGGCATTTCGCTGATGCGTCCTTTTTCCCGCATAGTTCTGGTTCTGGCGGGCTTTCTCGCCAATGGATGCGCTGCTGTCTGCGCCAGGCTTGTGACACAGGGCAAACGGGACGAAGCAAACGGGGCCTTCAATTTCGCGGTCCTCCTGGCCCTTGCCGGAGCTGCTGTCCTGATCGTCTTCTGTCTCCTCTTTCCCGC
>CADBRP010000166.1 GCA_902797095.1 uncultured Eubacteriales bacterium
CCCAGAGAATAAATATCCGCCCGCGCGTCCGTCTGGGAAAAGCCGTACTGCTCCGGCGGCGCGTACGCTACCGTGCCGAAGAACCGTGTGTCTGTTTCGCTTTCCGGCCGCCAGACACGCGCAATATCAAAATCGATCAGAGACACTCCGCCGTCCGGTCCGATAATGACATTCTGCGGTTTGATGTCGCGGTGTATGATCGGCTCTCTGCGGGTGTGCAGAAAAGAAAGAATATCGCAGAGCCGCGCGCATATGCGGATAACCTCATCTTCATCAAGCTCATTTTCCTCAGCGTACCTGTCCAGCGAAACGCCCTCGACATATTCCCGAACCGTCACGGTCTTCGCGTCATTGCTGAAGGTATCAGCCAGCATCGCGATGCCTTCGTGCTCCAGTCCCCTCAGAATGCTCTCCGGCGGCTCTATCGTCCAGCGGGATCTGTCGTAGCTCTTGGCGATGAAGGATTTCCCCGTGTCCTTTTCCTGAACGAGAAATGTATCGACTCCGTCGCGCTCCGCCAGGCATTCCATGATCACATACCGCCGGGTGAATTCCTCCGGGTAGTTTTCCGAATCGAGGGAAGCCTGGGTTATGCTTTGCATCATCTGCCGCATATCGCGGAGCATTTCATTGTTTTTATCCTCACTCACGCTTTCCACCTCCTATCAGGGGCAGTCCACATTCATAGAGAAGATGCTGCGTCTCCAGCAGGCCCAGGCGGTGATGCAGGCCGTAGGCGATCACCGCGTCCCGCGGCACCTTCGGATGCAGCGCCGTAACACGGGCGATCTTCATCAGAGTCTGTGTCTCATCCGCCGTCAGCTCAAAACCAAAGGCAAGCTGCAGCACGGTGTCACGCGAAGGATTGCGTGTTCCGCCGAAAAGCCTGTGCCCGAAGGAACTGTCAAGATTGCTCCGTCGGATGATCATCTCGGGCTTTTCGTCCCTGCGCGCGGCCAGATCTGTGATGTAGTCAGAAAAGGCAGGCAGACTCCTGCCGTCCGCGTCCGAAAGAAAGCTGTGGATAGACGAAACATCAAACAGCCTGGCCCACAGTTCCTGTGTGGTGATTTTGCTCTCTTTTTCTGCCATGCCTTCTGGTTCTCCTCTCTGAAAAAAAGAAACATACCAGGAGGGAATATCCCTGCCCGGTATGTATTAAATCTTAAAGCGATCTGTCCTGTCAAGGCGTCATTTTGTTCGATCCGTCCAGATCACAGATGTAGTAACATTTATCCCTTCCGCAGTGATAGTAGATCCTGTCTCCGCATACGCAGATCTCATCCGCGTCGTCTTCCGCCAGGATCTTCATTCCCAGCCCGTCGAGCTGCAGGGAGCACAGGTAAGTCTCCTGGGAACCGTTATATCCGTAGATCCCGTCCGGTGTAACATTGATATAGCCGATGTATTCCATGGCCAGTTCTTTGCTTTCGCCTGTCGACAGGTCGTAGCTGCAGAGGTAATGATTCGTGGAATCATTGTAATAAAGCCTGTTTCCGGCGATAGTCATCCCGTTGACTTCATGATCGATCATCAGAACCGGATCTGACCCGTCAAGACCGGACCGGTACACCTTGTTTCCGTCCTGCCCGTACGCGTAATACAGGTATTTTCCGTCCGAGCAGCAGTCGTACATCTCCTCTGTGGGATTGTCCGCCTTTTCATCGGTTCCGTCAAGGCTGATGGAATGCAGATGCAGGGAATCCAGCTGATCCTTAAAATAGATGCGGTCCCCGATGATCTTCATATTTTCGATCATGCCGTTATGCAGAACCTTTTCATCGGTTCCGTCTGTCCTGACGCGCTTGATGCTGGGGCCTGTGCTGCCTTCAACGGAACACTGGTAATAGATGTATCCGTCGATCACATGAATCTGCCTTGCGCTGTCTTCTGACAGTTTCTGCTTTTCGCTGCCGTCGGCCTTCATCTTCCAAAGAGCGCCGCCTTCGTTGCTGCTGTAATAGTACCAGTCGCCGTCTGTCGCGATATATCCTCCCCACTGCAGGCAGCTCTGGCTGTTGCCCCGGGTATAGCTTTCCGAGGGGTCATCGACCACCGCGTCAGAGGTGGCTTTGACCGGGCCCTGCTGTGTGTCCGCCGTCTGCCCCGGTGCCGTATCCGCTGTCTGCCCTGCCTTTCCGCCTGAACCTCCCAGGAATACGATTCCCAAAATGACTGCCAGAGCGACAGCCGCGCAGGCGCATATTATGATGAGCTGCTTTTTCTTCCGGGCCGCGAGGCGCTCCGCCTCTTCCCTTTCCTTCTGTTTTTTAAGACGCTCCTCTTCCGCCTTCGCGGCGGCCTTCTTCACCGCGTCCGGATCGGCCTCCCCGCTGTCTATGATCGTTCTGCAAAGGCTGGTCAGGCTTCCAATGGAATTGTCGAGTTCTCCGTTCATGGCGTCCAGCCAGTGCACGACGGACAGATAGTACTGCATGTCACCGGCCGGCTCCGACTCTGTGAGGCGGAAAGGGATGATGGTCACGCCCGCGCTTACAGCGTTGCTGACTTCGCGCAGCACCTGTGACGATACATTCGAATAGTCCGTAAAGACCAGCACCATGATCTTCGTGCTGTTTATGGCTTCGATAATGGAATTTGCCCAGCTCGCGCCGGGAACGATGTCCCGGGGCGCGTACCAGCAGCGGATCCCCTCGCTTTCCATACGGGAACAGATGGCATCCGCCGTGGTTTTATCCTTATTGGAATAACTGATAAAAACATCATGGGCCATAGGGTTCACCTCTGATTACTCAATGATCTCTTTCTTTTCCTGATCATACCTGTATTCATAATGGTTTCCATTCCAGTCGAAGGAAATCGTCGTAACGCCGTCCTCCGCGCTTTCCTTGACGTTGGTCATCTGCCCGTCAAAGCCTTCGATTTCCTCGAAAGCCCTGTCAAGGACAGCGTCAAATCCCGGGTCATCCGACTCGTTGCCTTCTCCGATCCCTTCCGGAACAGATTTTTCAACGATCTCTCCCGTATAAGCGTTGATGGTGTAGGAGCATTCCTTGCCCTCCGCCTTGAATGTGATGATCGCATTGTCCCCGTCTTCCTTCATGGCAAGATCAGAAACAGCAGCCGCGCCGAACCCGATATCCTTCAGCGCGATATCAGTCAGCTGATCTGTGCTCATCTTTGCTTCGGCAGTTGTCTCCGCGGCGGTCGTTTCATCGGACGCCTCATCAGACGTCCCTCCGCATCCGCACAGAACGCAGAGCATGCACACCGCAATCGCTGCCATGATCATGATTATGTGCTTTTTATTCATAATAACCTCCAGACTGTCCTTCCTTCCTTCCTACCGCATTAAAATACAGCCTCATTGTATCAGAAACGCCCTTTCAAAAACTGGTCTGCCAGACCAGTTTTCAGGAACTGTCCCCGAAAATGGTCTCTCAGACCAGCACCTTCCGGAGGCTTCTTGCTACAATAAAACATGTGTACACCATAAGGAGGAACTGTTATGAAAAATAAACTTCTGCCCGTATTGCTGGCCGGCGTTCTCGCTTTCGCGCTTACCGCGTGCGGCGGCGGAGATACTGCCGCGGAAGAAGAAACCGCGGCATCACAGCCTGCCTCAGAAGCCGCCTCTGAGGTTTCAGAACCCTCGGAAGTCATTCCGGGAGAAATAGTTGATGAAGAAGGGAACTATCTGGAGGGCTTCACTTCCGGCACTGACACTTACGAATTCATCACCTACAGCAAACCTCTTGCGGATAAAGAATCTGATGAGGACGGGTCGAAAACCTACACCATCTACATAGGTGAAGAAGGCTCTGATGAAGAAGAGACCATGTTCATAAGCTTTAATTACGCGGACTTCACATCAGACGGCCTTGAGATCGGACGTGATGATATGAAGGCCGTTCTGGAAAAAGACGGGGTCCAAGAATCTGACATGAAAGAGCTTTCCATCGACGGAGCGGACGCGCTCCAGCACACGAAACAGTCCGGCGGCCATGAAACAGTAACGACTTCCGTTTTTTACGGAGGAAATTACATTGACATCAGCCTCTACTCTCTGGACGCGGATCCTTCCGACTTCGCCAGACAGATCTACAATGAAGTCATAAGCAAAATCACCATCAGCAGATAACGCGGATGGTGATTCCCTTCAGTATTATTTACAGCATCTTTTCAATCAGAACAAGATCGACGCCCGGGATCCCGTTGAAGACGGTCGGCACAACGCCGATCTCTTCATACCCGTGCTTTTTGTAGAACGCTCTTGCCGCGGCGTTCCTGGCGTTGGTATCAAGACGCAGATACCTGCATCCATGCTCCAGGGCATATTCCTCATAAAACCTCAGGAACGCCGTTCCCAGTCCGCTTCGTCTTGCTTTCCCCGGGATAACCAGGGTGTGCAGCACCATCACCTCGTCATCCGGCGCGGGGTGCTTCCAGCTGCCCTTTTCATACACATCCACCTGCTGCTGATTGATGATGCCCGCGCCGGTGATCCGGCCGCCGTCATCCTCAATAACGAACATGTCGCCGCGGGCGGCAGCTGCCTCCGCGGTAGCGCGTACAGGATACACCCCGCGCAGCCAGCCGGTCGTAGTCTCCCCGGATTCCTCGCCTGAGTGGATGCTGTCATAGATCTCCGCAATGGCGGAAATATCTCTTTCATCTGCTTTTCTGATCATTCCGGGTCCTCCTCTCCGCCCCGGTATCCATCCGGATTCTTTCTCTGCCAGTTCCAGGAATCACGGCACATCTCCCCCAGGGAGCGGGACGCTTTCCATTTCAGGATCCGCTCCGCTTTTGACGGGTCCGCCCAGAATTCCGGCAGATCCCCGTCCCGGCGGGGGCCGATCTCATACGGCACCCTGACGCCGGCGGCCTTCTCAAAGGCAGCGATGATTTCCAGCACGCTGTAAGGTTCTCCGGTCCCCAGATTGAACGCCTCCGCGCCGGACCTGCCGTCCGCGTACCGCAGAGCCTTCACATGCCCTTCAGCCAGATCCATCACATGCAGATAATCCCTCCTGCATGTCCCGTCCGGCGTATCATAATCTCCTCCGAACACCGTCAGCTTCCCGGTCCTGCCGGCAGCGGCGCGGGAGATTAGCGGCATGAGATTGTACGTGATCTCCTGAGGATCCTCTCCTATGAGTCCGCCCGGATGCGCCCCGATCACATTGAAATATCTCAGCAGCACCACAGACAGGCTGTCATCTGCCTTTGCGGCGTCGCTGAAGATCTGTTCGATCATAAACTTCGTCCATCCATACGGGCTGGCGCAGGAGCCTGTCTTCATGGTTTCCGTGTAGGGATAAGGATTCTCCTCCCCATAGACAGTCGCGGAAGATGAAAACACCAGCTTTTTTACATCGTACTCCCGCATGATCTCCAGCAGCGTCAGCGCCGGATTCAGATTGCCTCTGTAATACTTAAGCGGCCTGCGCAGAGATTCTCCCACAGCCTTGAGGCCCGCGAAATGGACCGCTCCTTCTATTTCATTTTCTTCAAAGACGCGCCGCAGCGCTTCCGCGTCCCCCGCGTCAGCTTTATAAAACAGGGGCTTTCTTCCTGTGATCTCCCCGATGCGGTCAATGACCGCGGGATGGCTGTTCTGAAGGCTGTCCGCGATAATGATATCGTATCCCGCTTCTGTCATCGCCACAGCGGTATGCGAGCCGATATACCCCGCTCCCCCTGTTAAAAGAATACTCATCCGGAGCTCCTTATCTTTTCCCTTCTGCCCTGTAACGTTTCCTTGTCTTAGGCTTCATGACGGAAAACCCGAACCGCCCGATCGGTTTTCTTCCCATGCGGTAATAGAATCCGTGGCTGTATCCCGCGAGCCCCATCCTGTCGAACCGGAAGGCGCCGCTGTCCTCAACGCAGGAGCTGTCGATATGCGAGGCGACGATCTCCGCCAGAAACATATCGTGAGACGGCAGTTCCCTCACTTCGAACACCCTGCACTCCAGATTGACCGGAGACTCCCCTATCATCGGGGCCGCCAGCTCATCCGAGGGGACCTTTGTCAGCTTCATCTCCCGGAACTTGTCATGCTCCGCGCCGGATCTGACGCCGCAGTAATCCGCGGCGGGAGCCAGCTCTTCGGTCACCAGGTTGATGACGAATTCCCCGGTTCTCTGAATGATGTCATGGGAGTGCCTGGATTTCCTCACCGAGATATAAGTCATCGGCGGATCAGAATTGATGATCCCTGTCCAGGCGATGGTGATTATGTTGCTTTCCTCCATGTCTCCGCAGCTTACCATGACAGGCGGAACCGGAGCGAGAAAAGGACCGGGTCTGTCGGTCCTTTTCTTATTTCTGCTGTTTCTGTCCGTGCGGGGTCTTTCTCCGCCGCGCGGGGTTTTCTTCTGTTTTCTTTTATTCTCTGCCATATTTCTTATTCATCAGCCGCCCAGCTCGATCATCCTGTCGATCGGCCTTCTGGACTCCTCGATCTCCTGCGGGCTGAGCAGGATCTCTTCACCCGCCGTTCCCATGATGCATCCATAAACATCCTCCAGCGTGGTGATCCGCATATTGTCACAGACGCACTTTTCGGAGAGCGGATAGAATGTCTTTTCCGGGCACTCGATCCTGAGATGCTCCACGATGCTGTTCTCGGTTCCTATGACGAATTCCTTTCCGCTGCTCTCCTTCGCGTATTTCATGATTCCGGTGGTGCTGCCCGCGTAATCAGCAAGCTCTGTGACCTCCGCGACGCATTCCGGATGCACCAGGATCTCCGCTTCAGGGTGCAGCCTTCTGGCCTCCGCCACGTCTTCCGCGGTAATCATCATATGGGACGGACATCCCCCGTCAAAGAACGCGAACGACTTTTCCGGCATCTGCTTCGCGATCCATCCGCCGAGATTCGGGTCCGGCACGAACAGGATCTTCTCGTCCGGGAGGTTTCCGATGATCTTCGGAGCGGAGGAGGATGTAACGATCACATCCACAGCGCGTTTCAGATCCGCCGTTGTATTGATATAAGCGCAGACGATATGATCCGGATACTGCTCCTTCATCTTAAGGACGTCCTCTCTGGTCATCTGCTGCGCCATCGGGCAGCCCGCGTCGGCGTTCGCCAGATAGACATGCTTTTCCGGAGCCAGGGTCTTGACCGTTTCCGCCATGAACCGGACGCCGCACATGATCACATTCTTCTGCTCCGCCTTCTGCGCCTGTATGCTCAGGCCGAAGGAATCGCCCATATAATCAGCGACTTCCCACAGCTCATGATCCTGATAGGCGTGCGCCAGTATGCAGATATCCTTTTCCTTTTTCAGCCGGAGGATCTCCGCCTGCAGTTCTTTTTTGTTCATTCGATGCTCTCCCTTGTCTTTATTGCATATGGAACTGAACAGCCTTTTGGGGACTGTCCGCTTCTATTTTAGCAAAGGCAGGCTGTATGTCAAGGAGTATATCTATGCAGGTGTCTTGACACTTTCGGGCATCTATGGTACATTCCATAAGGACTGTATTTTCCTGACGCCAGGGCGGCGTCCAGAGAAAGGAAGATTTTAGATGAAAACAGATATTCTGATCGTCGGAAGCGGATGCTCAGGCCTCTACGCCGCGCTCCATCTTCCCGCCGACAAGCAGATCACCATCATCACAAAGGCGGATCTGGAAAGCAGCGACTCCTTCCTCGCGCAGGGCGGCATCTGCATGCTGCGCGACGAGCGGGACTACGACAACTATTACAGAGATACCATGAAAGCCGGACACTACGAAAACAATCCGGAATCAGTGGATATCATGATCCGGGAATCCCAGCGGGTCATCGCGGACCTGATCAGCTACGGCGTGGATTTCGAGCGGGAGGCGGACGGAAGTCTCGCCTTTACAAAAGAAGGCGCCCACTCGGAAAAGAGGATCCTCTTCCACGAAGACATCACAGGCAGGGAGATCACCAGCAAACTGCTGGAGCGTGTAAGGGAAAGACCCAATGTCACTCTGCTTGAATACACCACCATGGTGGACCTGATCGAGGAGAAGAACGTGTGCTATGGCGCGGTGCTGCGCATGCAGGACGACAGCCTTGAGACCATCGAAGCGAAATTCACCATTCTCGCCTGCGGCGGCATCGGCGGACTGTACCGCCACTCCACGAATTTCCGCCACCTGACGGGAGACGCGCTGGCCATCTCCATCCGCCACGGCATCAAACTGGAAAATGTAAACTACGTACAGATCCACCCGACTACTTTCTATACAGAAAACGAAGAGGAACGCTCCTTCCTGATCTCTGAATCCGTCAGAGGCGAAGGCGCGCTGCTCCTCAACAAGAATATGGAACGCTTTGTAGATGAGCTGCAGCCCAGAGACGTCGTCACAAAGGCGATCCTGGCGCAGATGGAAAAAGACGGGACCGACCATGTGTGGGAGGATCTCCGTCCGATCCCGAAGGACGAGCTTCACAGCCACTTCCCGAACATCGTGGCATACTGCCGGGAGCACGGATATGATCCGGAGACGGAATGCATCCCGGTCGTTCCCGCGCAGCACTATTTCATGGGCGGCGTCAAGGTCAACTCCGACAGCGCCACATCCATGAAACAGCTCTACGCCATCGGTGAGACCGCCTGCAACGGCGTGCACGGCAAAAACCGTCTCGCCAGCAACTCTCTCCTGGAGAGCCTCGTCTTCGCCGGCAGAGCAACCACCGATGTCATCCTTCACTACGCGTCCGTGAAGGAAAATCCGGAGCTCTTCAAAAAGGTCCGCCTTGAAAAGTATCAGGACCGGGAGGCCTTCGGAAAGGAAAACAGCGATCTCGTCCTGAAAGCGATCAGCCAGGCCGAATGGATCATGGAAGAAGAAGCAATTCTGAATTCAGAAGGGAGCATGGAATAATGTTTGACCCGATTACTTTATCACTGAACGTGGACCCTCTGATCCGCAGCGCCCTGCAGGAGGATATCACCAGCGAAGACGTATCAACTAACAGCGTAATGCCGCAGAGCCGGCCCGGGCAGGCGGATCTGATCTGCAAGCAGGACGGGGTGATCTGCGGGCTGCAGGTGTTCGCACGGACTTTCGAGCTGCTGGATCCTTCCACCAGAGTCGACTTCGACGTGGAGGAGGGAGATGAGGTCACCCGCGGCCAGCATCTGGCAACGGTCACAGGAGATATCCGTGTGATCCTTTCCGGAGAGCGCACCGCGCTCAATTACCTACAGCGCATGAGCGGCGTCGCCACCTGCGCGAGGCGGATGTCCGCCCTTCTCGAGGGCACCGGGATCCGGCTCCTGGATACGCGCAAG
>CADBRP010000167.1 GCA_902797095.1 uncultured Eubacteriales bacterium
ATCGGTGTCGTTATATAATATGGAAGGTTTCCTAGGATCTTCGCTCCGGCAAGTCCGAATTCCTCTTTCTTGCGCCGGATCAGTTCCCCTACGTTTTCCTTCATGATGTCGCTGTTTACTATATCGATGTTGCTGAACTCCTGCAGGGTCTCCCCGAGGATCGGGATCAGCCGTTCATCGACCTCCACCGCGGTAACATGTCCCGCGGCCCGCGCCGCTTCCGCTGTCAGCACACCTATGCCGGGGCCTATTTCTATGACCAGATCATCGCCGCAGATCCCTGCCCCCTCCACCATGTCCGCGGGGACGGACGGGTCTGTCAGGAAATTCTGGCCCAGCCCTTTGGAGAAGCGAAAGCCGTGCTTTTCCTTCAGATAACGTATGGTTCCGGGTGAGTACAGATTCATTGCGTCGTCATCTCCTCCGGGAAAATATACAATGTCTCTCCAGGTCTTACCAGACGCATCTGGTCTCTTGCCTGCTCCTCCAGAGTGTCGAGATCATTGCTCTCTTCCAGCTCCTTCTCCAGCTGCGCCTTCTCTTCCTCGTATCTGGCCTTTTGCTTTTTCGCCGAATACAGCTCGTGCTTCAGCAGGAAGATGCGTCCCGCTGAAAACCCGAGCAAAAGCAGGATTCCGATCGTAACGCAGGCAATAATAAGCCTGCGGCGGTTCTTCCGCTTCCGCAGCGTGGTTCTGCGCCTGTCCTGGCGCGGATTCAGCGCGGCATCCTCCGCGGCGGCGGCGCGTTCAGTCTTCTTTTTCTGCTGACGCTTTTCCTGCCGCTTCTGCCGGGCCTGTTCAATATCTATGACAGTGCTGCTGTCTTTGAATTGTTTGCTCCGCCGTTTCTTTCTTCCCATTCTTCAGCCTCGTGTCCGTTTTATGGCAGGAAATTCAATGGATTCTGCGGGCTTCCGTTAACATGCACCTCAAAGTGCAGATGCGGGCCGGTGCTCCTTCCGGAGTTTCCGGAATACGCGATCGGCTGCCCCTCATATACTTCATCTCCGGTATTGACGATGATGGAGCTGAGATGCCCGTACCTTGTGGACTGGCCGTTCTGGTGGTCGATATCCACGCAGTAGCCGTAGCCGCCGAAATAGCCTGCCCTTACAACGATCCCGCCGTCCGCCGCTCTGACGGTATGGCCGGATGAGCAGCCGAGGTCAATGCCGGCATGCAGTCTGCCCCACCGGTATCCGAACCGGGATGTCAGCGTATAACCGCCGTCCAGCGGCCAGATGTAGACGCCGTCTCCTACTGAAGGCGGACGCTCCGCGGTTCCGATCCTGACGATCTTCGTCACCGGTTTTTTAGTGATTTCCTTCTTCAGGATGTCAGTCTGGGTATCATCGATCTCTCCGTTGATTGAAACGGTCCTCTCCGTAATGGTCTGGGATCCGTTTTCTCCCTCCTGAGTGACCTCCTCCTCATCCTCGTACATCTCGTCGGTTTTTTCTTCTTTTGTTTCGTACTTGATCGTTTCTTTATATGTCCGCTTCTCTGTGATACGGACTGTCAGCAGCGGCGCGTTCTGCCGGATCAGCAGAGTGCTTCCCACCGTCAGTTTCTCCGGCGTGACGCCTTCATTGTCCTGTATGATCTTCGCCTCGGACGTGCCGTAGGCCTGAGCGATCTCATCAAGAGTCTCCCCGGCGACTACAGTATGCACCGTTTCCCGGTTTCCACTCGTGCACAGGATATCGACCATCTCGTCTGTATCGGACAGGCTCCGCAGGTCGGTATTGCTTTCTTCTACATCTACAGTCTCCAGGATCTCCGCCTTTTCGATCTCCGCGCCCTTCTTGCCGCTGGCGTATTTATCCTCGATCTTCTTCAGGACCTCCGCCGCCGAATCCTTGCTATCAACAGCGCCGACCTTCTCTCCGTTGACATAGACACCAAAAGCTTTGACGTTTACATCGCCCATATAGGTCAGCCTGCGCAGCACCTCGTCTGAGGTGTCAGGCGTGATATCCTTGTCCAGAAGCGAGACCCTCCTGAATGTGATGTCATCCTTCGTGTCGATAACGACCTCGATATTCTTATCTTCGGTGAGAGCCTCCTGTACGAGATCCGTGATCTGAAGCACCTCATCC
>CADBRP010000168.1 GCA_902797095.1 uncultured Eubacteriales bacterium
CGGATGAAGAAATCGCCGCGGAGGGCATCGACCTGATGGAGGAATTTTTCCGCGGGATCGGCATGCCTGTGACGCTGAAAGAGCTCGGCATAGAACCCACCGAAGAACAGATTCTGGAGCTGGCGGCCTCATGCGCCCGCGCGAGCGGCGGCGTCAAAGGCAGCGCGAAAAAACTGACAGAAGCAGATATGGCTGAAATCTACCGGCTGGCTCTGTGAGATCCGGCGGGCAGAGGCTCGCGGCGGCATAAAGCTCGCGGCGGCGTGAAGCTCGCGGCGGCATGTCGCTTGAATTGCCGAAAAGCTGGCCCGCGGCACCCGCCGGCGGTCCGGGGTTCAGATCGTAACACCCGCGGCACCCGCCGGCGGCCTGGGATTCAGATCGTAACGCCCGCGGCGACTTCGGAATCAATGACGAACGAACCCGCCTCCGACCGGAGGAGAATCTGGCCGAAGCAGTTGCTGACCACTGTGATTTCCTTGCCGAATTCGATCCGGATCTCCGAAAGGATCCTTTTCAGATCAGGTTCTGTGAAGATCCATTTGACGGTGTACTTTCCCGCGCGCGCGTCAGATAATTTTTTCATGGCCCCTCTCCTTTCAATAAAGCAGCTTCAGCTAGGCTTCAGGCATAAGAAAAGCACATCACGAGGCATTCTCTCTGTCCCGCATATGTGCTATTTTTATGCCCATATCGCTGCCCGAAGGGGCCCGGCTCCTGACGGCCTGTTCAGATCGAGTATACAGGTGCTCTTCTTTTTCTCCCACTATACCGATACGCTTCGGGGTTAGTCAACCAAAACAAAACCGCGAAAACGCCCGAACGGGCTTTTCTTCCGGGGCTCGTCCGTATAAGCGGGCCGACGGGCTGCCGACGGGCTGTCGGGTCTTCGGTTCGTTGCGCCGCCGGAACGTAGTTGGATCGCCGCCGGGCTGCCGGCAACCGGCTATTCCCCGATGATCTTGATCAGTACGCGCTTGTCCCGCTTCCCGTCAAATTCATAATAAAAAATCTGCTCCCAGGTGCCGAAATCCAGTTTTCCGTTTGTGATGGCGACGACGGACTCACGGCCCATGAGGCTCCTCTTAAGGTGGGCGTCGGCGTTATCCTCAAATCCGTTGTGGTCATACTGTTCGTACGGCTTTTCGGGGACCAGCCGCTCCAGCAGCCGCTCGTAATCCCGGTGCAGGCCGGCCTCATCGTCATTGATGATCACGCTTGCCGTGATGTGCATCGGATTCACGAGGCAAAGGCCCTCCTTCACGCCGCTCTCATCGATGGCCCGCTGCACGTCCCGGGTGATGTTCACAAGCGCCCTTCTCTTAGGAATGTTGAAATGCAGTTCTTTTTTATACGATTTCATCTGGTTTCCTCCTTTTCTGAGGCATGAGCCTGCTTTTGCATATTCTACTGCGGGACGGGGCGCGCGGTCAATCATTCCGAAGCCCTTTTTCGTATTTATAATGTATACAGCATGTTTTTATGTTTGTTTTTCTTCTGCTCCTATGATATCGTATAGCATGTAAACCATTTCTGATGTTCGAACAGAATACATGGACAGAAAATGAAGCAGACTAAACAACAGAAAGTATACGAATACATCAAAAGCAAAATAAACAGCAACGAATATCCCCCAGGCACGCCCCTCACCGAGGAAGGCATCTGCGCGGAGCTTTCCGTAAGCAGAACACCGGTCCGTGAGGCGATTCGCCGTCTTACAGGCGAGAATCTTATCGTCATGACACCGGGTATCGGCCTTTCGGTCTCTTCAATCGGCTTGGAGGATCTGGTCGAGATCTTCGATGTTCGGGAAGGACTTGAGGGCCTATCCGTCAGACTGTTCATCGACAGAGCTCCTGCCCCAACGATCCGCCGCCTCCATGACTGCTTATCAAAAGGAGAAGAGGCGGTCCGACTTAACGAATTCAACCTCTTCATGGAATCGGATTTGGAATTTCACCGGATCATCGATGCAACAGTAGGAAACAAGCGTCTGTCCGAAATGCTGGACGGAATCTATGACCAGATCAACCGCCTTGCCTTTACCAATAAGGAGGATCTGGAACTCGGAAAAATCGGGGTTACAGGTCATCGCAAAATTCTCAAAGCCATCGAGGAGCGCGATAAAGAGGCTGCGGTCGCAGCCATGGGGGAACACATCCGTGATGTAAAGCGATATTATCTCAGCAAGTACTTCAATATCTGAACCATGCTATAAGTTAGAGTATCAGTTCCATATGTAAAGGAGGAACATGTAATGTTCGGTTTTGATTACAGCTCTACGACAAGGGTGGTCTTCGGAAGAGCTGCAGAGGAAAAGGCAGGCCTGCTTTTGCAGGAATACGGGGCAAAGCGCGTCCTCATTCATTACGGCGGCGGCAGCTGCGTCCGTTCCGGTCTTCTGGGACGTGTGACAGCTTCTCTTGAGGCCGCCGGCATCGCGCACTGCGAACTTGGCGGCGTCGTTCCCAACCCGCATCTCGGAAAGGTCCGGGAAGGCATCGCTCTGGGAACGGAGCAGCAGATCGATTTCATTCTGGCCATCGGCGGCGGTTCCGTCATCGACTCATCCAAGGCGATCGCCTACGGGCTCGCTGAACCGGAGCTCGATGTCTGGGAACTGTTTGAGGGAAAACGTCCCGCAAAGGCAGCCCTTCCCGTGGCCAGCGTACTGACCATCTCCGCGGCCGGAAGCGAGACCAGCAACGGCTGCGTCATCACAAATGAAGAGACCGGTGAAAAGCGGGCGTACAACGACAACCTGGGACGCCCTGTCTTTGCCATCATGAATCCTGAACTTACAATGTCCCTTCCCGATTATCAGACCCAGTCTGGCTGCACTGATATCATGATGCACACTATGGAACGGTATTTCACGCAGGGTGGCAACATGGAAGTGACCGACGGAATCGCCGAAAGCCTCCTTCGCACAGTCATGAAATACGCCCCGGTCCTTCGCGAGGACCCGAACAACTATAAAGCCCGCGCCGAGATCATGTGGGCGGGCAGCCTTTCCCACAACGACCTGACCGGCTGCGGAAACGACGGCGGCGACTTTGCCTGCCACCAGCTGGAGCATGAGCTTGGCGGAATGTTTGACGTGACTCACGGCGCCGGCCTGGCAGCGCTCTGGCCGACATGGGCCCGGTACGTATACCGTGACTGCCTGCCGCGGTTCACCCGCTTCGCCGTCAATGTCATGGGGGTTGATGGGGGCTCTTTCGCGTCTGACGGTTCCGGTTCCGCGGGCGGTTCCGGCAGCGCGGATTCAGATGAAGCGATCGCCCTGGATGGCATCGCCCGCATGGAAGCGTTTTTCCGGAAGATCGGAATGCCCGTCACCATCCGGGAACTGGGCGTTGAACCCACCGAAGAGCAGATACTGGAAATGGCTGCCTCCTGCGCCCGCGCGAGCGGCGAGCTTCTGGGCAGCGCGAAGAAACTGACCGTGGAAGACATGGCCGAGATCTACCGGCTGGCGATGTGATTCGAAACCGGGCGATTCGAAACCGGGAAGCAAATTTAAATAATTTCCTTGTTTTAACCTACCGGATTATCTAAATAAACCCAGAAAAAAGCCTTGGAGCGCTTTTCCGCTTCAAGGCTTCGATATTTTTTGCCTTTTTCCGAGTATAATATCTATCTGATTTCCCTTCCTGACAAATTATAGGCCATATTTAAATAATATCAGGGGCTTTGAGAAGAATATTATCGAAATTTGCTTCCGGACTTCGGAGGCTCTAAACCAACCCTCAAAACCACAAACGGGGAAGGATCCGAGTCCGGATGATTTCGTCCAGTCTTTCCGGATCGTTACTGTCCTGTTCTGTTGTCTCGATCAGATCCAGCGGGTCGATCCCGCCTGAGATCCGCATGACCGCGATCCTTTCCATGGCCTTGACGCGATAGCCCGGCTGTTCAAGAAGGCCCTCATGCTCCCAGTACTTCTTAGCGCCATCCG
>CADBRP010000169.1 GCA_902797095.1 uncultured Eubacteriales bacterium
CTTCCGTCCGCCGCCATCGCCCGCTCAAGATTTACCCGGTCTCCCGCCGACGCGGATTTCAGGCTGCTCCGGCTTACGGTCTCAGGCATCACATCCGCGGTGAATCCGTCCGGCTTCAGGCTCGTCACAGTCAGGCAGATCCCGTTGACCGCGATGCTGTCGCCGATCCGCGTCCCTTCCAGCACCTTGTCCGCCCGGATGGATATCTCCCCGGAATGCCCGGACATGCTCATCGCACGGATCACGCCCGTCTCTTCTACAATTCCCGTGAACAACGCGTCACCTTCCTTCTCTATGCTCTATGCAAAGGCAGGTCTGCAAAATCGGAGAGCAAAGTTCTATCTTTTTTCGGTTCCGACCCGCCTTTTTGTATAACTTTTCCCTGAATAACAGCCCTGACGCCTCCCTCAGCTTCAGCGCGTCTATCTTTTTCGCCCGTTTTGACCGGTTTTTGTCAAACCATTTCCCGCCGACCGGCCCCTGCTGATCATATTTGTACAATACCCCCGCTTTTTACGCGAAAAAGATAGAATTTTGCTTTCAGGTTTTCAGGAGCCGTATCATCAGGTCTTCGCCAAACCGCCGGGTCTCAGCGATCCTGAACTGATACGCCTGGTCAGGCGTTTCCACGCCCGTTCCGTCCACCGGACTTTTGGCCGTCCCGCCGAAGACCTTCGGCGCCAGGAACGCCCTGATCTCATTGACGATTCCTGCCCGCAGGGCGCTTTCGTTCAGGGTTCCGCCGCCTTCCAGCAAAACGCTGTCGATGCCGGCTTCTCCCAGCCGCTTCATGAGCCCGGCCAGGTCCACGCCGGCCGTTCCGTCCATTTCCCAGACCTTCACGCCGAGCGCTTCCAGCCGGGTTTTCTTCTCAGCCAGCTCCCGCGCCGCCGGATCGATCTCCGCGCAGGCCACGATGGTCTCGTATTCTTCAGCCGTCCGGCAGATCTGTGAATCCTCCGGGATCCGCAGTCTGCTGTCGCAGATGATCCTGACCGGATGCCGCCCGCCTTCCAGCCTGCAGTTCAAAAGCGGGTCATCCGCAAGCACTGTTCCGATCCCCGCCATGATGCCCATGCAGGCATGCCGGATCCGCTGCACTTCCAGCCGGGCTTCCTCTCCTGTGATCCACTTCGACGCGCCTGTCTTTGTGGCGATCTTGCCGTCCGCGGTCATCGCGTATTTCATGATCACATACGGCGTCTTCGTCGTAATGTAATGGAAGAAAACCGGATTGATCTCATCGCATTCTTCTTTGAGGAAATCCTCAGTCACCTCAATTCCCGCTTCCCGCAGGATCCGGGCGCCTTTACCGGCCACCAGCGGATTGGGATCCCGGGACCCGATGACCACCCGGCCGATCCGGTTCTCTATGATTGCCTCCGTGCAGGGCGGCGTCCTGCCGTAGTGGCAGCACGGCTCAAGGGTCACATAGATGGTCGCGCCCTCCGCGGATTCGGAAAGCGAGGCGATAGCATTCCGCTCCGCGTGCAGCTCTCCGCAGCGCTCGTGATACCCCTCTCCGATCACCCGGCCGTCTTTTACTATCACCGCGCCGACCATGGGGTTCGGATGGGCCCAGCCTTCTCCTTTGAGCGCCAGCTCGATCGCCCGGCGCATGTATTTCATATCTTCCGATCTGTTCATTTCTTCGCTCCCGCCGCAGGGCCGCCATACCATCCGCCCGCCAAAAAAACGGCCGGCAAACAAAAGACCCTGCGGGATCCACAGGGTCTGATAGTTTTCATCGCGTTCAACACACGCCCGCGCAGACCAAAAAGTCCGCCCGGCCGCAGCTGCAGCTCATCTTCTCCCATCCAGACTTTACTGTCGGTTCCGGAATCTCACCGGATCGTGCGCCGAAGCGCTCGCGGACTCTACCGCCGGTCGGGAATTTCACCCTGCCCTGAAGATCAATTACTTTATTCTGTTACATTAATGATAGTACCGCCGCCGGCACGGTTTGTCAACCAGATTTCTCCGTCACTTCGCTGTCACTTCGC
>CADBRP010000170.1 GCA_902797095.1 uncultured Eubacteriales bacterium
AAGTACAAGGAGCATATGGCCCCGGAGTTCTCACTCACCTCGAAAATGATACTGACGGAAATGGATCATTGAAAGGAACAGGGAGCAGATGTCAAAGGCAGAAAAGAACAAACATTTCTTCTCCGCTATTCCCTTCAGAGGCAGGCGGGCCCTGATCATACTGATCTGTATTCTCCTTCTGGCATGCTCGGGTTTTTTGCTGGTCAGGTATGAAAAATGGAGATTCGTGGATCCCTTTGCGCCCTACGCCATAGAAAATGTGTCGTCCGCGATCATGGACAAAGAGGGAAATACGTATGTGATCGTGTCCTCCGGTGAGGATATCCTGAAGATATCGGCGGACGGGACGCTTGTGCAGAGGTTCAACGGAGCGGATTACGGGTTTACCGGCGCTACGCACATCGCGTACGGCGGTGACGGAAATATCTATGTTCATCTCGTTCACTATTCTGAGGGCGTCCGCATAGAGGACGAGCAGGTCATATCCCTGTCGCCTGAGGGGGAGAAGAAGACCGTTACCACCAGGATCAGGGAAAAGGATGCCATGCGCCAGAGTATTCTTGCCCTCATGGGAACAGATGACGGCGTATGGCTTTTTATTCAGGAAAAGCAGGGTTTCAGGGTCTTCGATCAGGATGGGCATATTGTCAAGGCGATCGGCGAGGCCGGCCTGGAAAAATATATCATGTCGGCGGTGTATGACGCCGAAAGTGATGCGTTCTGTTATTCCACGTATGACGGAAGGATCATCAGGCGCGGGGGAGATCAGAAGAATGAGGTCCTCTATGACAGCAGCCAGGTCCCCGGCAGCAACCCGCAGGATGTGGGGCTGAAGGATGGGCGCCTTTACTGTACGGATGTCGGCCTGCGGGATGTGATTGCGTTCGACCGCGAGGGAGACGGTTTTGAGCGCCTGACCGAGGACGCGGAATTTGAGGACAGGCCGATCGCGCCGATGATATCGGGTTCAGAAGGCGGCGTGGTCATCACCTCGGAATCGGATGTGTACCGACTGGAAGGAACAGAGTTCAAGGTGATGGAGGCCCCGGCCCTTTCAGCGGCGTACACCCGGGAAGTGATCGTGAGCTGGGTCGCGCTGATCGTTTTCTATGCCTGCCTGGCAGCGCTGCTTCTGTTCTTTGTGATCCGCATCATCAGCAGCTCGAACACAAGCACGCAGATCTCGATCGGAATCATCGTGGTGGTGGCGGGGATCGGAGCTCTGTTCCTCGGCACGCTGTTCCCGAGTTTCCTGGAGCGGTTCGAGAATGAGATCTTTGTGAGGGAGCAGTTCGCCGCGAAGGCCACGGTGGAGAAGATAGACAAGGAAAGCCTGGGGAAGGTGAGGCGCCCTGCCGACTATATGGGGGACGCGTATCTCGACATCAAAAATTCGGCGGACGAGATCTTTATGACCGGCGAGGCGGACAGCCTGTACTGCATGATCTACCATCAGATCGGGGACCATGTCTACGTTATCTATACGCTGGAGGACCTGTACGCTGCGTACCCGTCCGACTACCTGCCGGAGGATCTTGAGGAGCTGCAGAAGGATGACTTCGCAAGGCTGAAGTCTTCGACCAGCCAGGGCAATTATCTCTATGTGCAGCTTCCGATCACGGACGATGAAGATAATATCGTCGGCTTTGTGGAGGTCGGAACGGAGACGACGGAGATCACAGAGGCAAACAACGCGCTGCTTCGCCAGCTGATCGTGAACGTGCTGGCGATGACCGTCGTGATCATCCTGTTCGCGCTTGAACTCATATCCTATGTGAGCGGCAAACGCAGATACGATATCGAGAGAGCGGGTGAAGGAGGCGCGGACACGCTCCCGCCGGAGATATTCCGCTTTATCGTGTTCCTGGTATTCTTCTTCACGAACCTGACATGCGCGATCCTGCCCATTTACGCCGCAAAGATCGCGGGAAGCCTCCGGCTCTTCGGAATGTCGTCGGAACTGCTTGCTGCGATCCCGATCTCGGCGGAGGTGTTCTCCGGAGCCCTCTTCTCGGCGATCGGAAGCGGGATCATCCGGAAGATCGGGTCGAGGAAGGCGGTGATCCTGAGTTCTTTGTGCTTTACGGCG
>CADBRP010000171.1 GCA_902797095.1 uncultured Eubacteriales bacterium
ACACAAAAAGATGGAAGTGGGAATGATACTGTGATACAATGTCATGGTTCTATATAGTTTTAGAAGAAATGGAAGGAATTTTTCAGGAGGTAGTTGAAAAATTATGAAGTATGAGAACTACAGAACATTTAAGACCGCGATAGGCGGAAAGCTGCTGGAACTGGAGATCGGCAAGGTCTGTGAGCTGGCCAATGGACAGGTATGGGTCCGTTACGGCGATACGGTCGTCAATGTGACAGCCTGCGCCGCGAAGGAGCCGCGTCCGGACGCTGACTTTTTCCCGCTTTCCTGCGACTACGAGGAGAAAATGTTCGCGGCCGGCAAGATCCCGGGAGGATTTATCAAGAGAGAAGGAAGACCCAGTGAGCACGCGATCCTCTGCTGCAGACTGATGGACAGACCGCTCAGACCGCTGTTCCCGAAGGGCTTTTATAATGACGTACAGGTCGTTGCGACAGTATACTGCGTGGATAACGACGCATCGCCGGAAATCGCGGCGATGCTCGGTTCCTCTGTCGCTCTGGCGATTTCCGATATTCCGTGGGACGGGCCGACAGGCTCTGTCAAGGTCGGCATGGTTGACGGACAGTTCGTCATCAACCCGTCTCTGGAGCAGAGAGAGAAGAGCACGATCGACATGACCGTTGCCGGAACAAAGGAAGCCATCATGATGGTCGAAGCCGGCGCGCAGGAAGTTCCTGAGGCAGTCATGCTCGACGCGATCATGTTCGCTCATGAGGAAATCAAGAAGATCGTTGAATTTATCGATCAGATCGTAGCGGAAGTCGGCAAGCCCAAGATGGAGGTCGAGCTTTATCAGGTTCCTGAGGACATCGACAAGGCTGTCCGTGAGTACGCTGTTGACAAGATGAGAGCGGCCATCCAGACATTCGACAAGATGGAGCGGCTCGATAACATGGACGCTGTTGAGGCGGAGACAAAGGAATATTTCGCGGAGATCTATCCTGACAACGCCAAGGATATCGGAAGCGTTCTGTACCAGATCACCAAAGAGCAGGTTCGCGGCATGATCCTGGATGAGGGAATCCGTCCGGACAACCGTAAGCTGGATGAGATCCGTCCTCTGTGGATCGATCACGGCGTTCTGCCCAGAACACATGGATCCGGCCTTTTCAAGCGCGGCCAGACACAGGTTCTGTCTGTCGCCACACTGGGACTGCTCAGTGAAGCGCAGACGATCGACGGCATCACCGATCAGACAGAAAAGAGATATATGCACCACTACAACTTCCCGCCTTACTGCGTAGGCGAAGCCGGCAGAATGAGAAGCCCGGGAAGACGTGAGATCGGACACGGCGCTCTGGCGGAAAGAGCTCTGCTGCCGGTGCTCCCCGATAAGGAGGAGTTCCCGTACGCGATCCGTGTGGTCTCCGAGGTGCTTTCATCCAACGGATCCTCTTCCATGGGTTCGACCTGCGGAAGCTGCCTGGCTCTGATGGATGCCGGCGTTCCGATCAAGGCTCCGGTCGCGGGAATCGCTATGGGACTGATCGAACGCGTTGAAGAGGACGGCACCAGCAAGATGGCGATCCTCTCCGACATCCAGGGCATGGAAGACTTCCTGGGCGACATGGACTTCAAGGTCGCCGGAACAGAGAAGGGCGTTACAGCGATCCAGATGGACATCAAGGTGCACGGCCTCTCCAGAGAGATCCTGGAGAAAGCTCTGAAGCAGGCGAAGGAAGGCAGAATGCATATCATGGCTGCCATGCTCGAGGATATTCCTGAGCCGCGCGCTGAGCTGTCTGAGTACGCGCCGCGCATCATCACGATGCAGATCGAAGTCGATCAGATCAGAACAGTCATCGGCAAGGGCGGAGAGACGATCAACAGAATCATCGACCAGACCGGCGTCAAGATCGACATCGAGGATGACGGAACAGTATTTATCGCTTCTCCTGACGGCGCGAGCCTCGAAGCCGCGAAAAAGGAGATCGAAACTCTGCTGAAGGTTCCGGAACCGGGCGAGATCTATGAGGGCAAGGTCACGAGAATCATGAACTTCGGCGCCTTCGTTGAGATCCTGCCGGGCAAGGAGGGCCTGATCCACATTTCCAAGATCGCTAAGGAGCGCATCGACAAGGTAGAGGATGTGCTGCAGGTCGGCGACGAGGTAAAGGTCAAGGTCATCGAGATCGACGATCAGGGAAGAATCAACCTGAGCAGAAAGGCTCTTCTGTAAAAGCAGGACAGAGCTTAAAACAGAAAGCAGTAAGTCCGGGGACTTGTCACAGTCTCCGGACTTTTGTATAATTCAAGGCGTTATGAATGTATTTGTCGCTATCATGCTGATATTCGCCGCGGCAGGCTTTGTCGATAAAGCGCTGGAAGGCCGGTTCGGACTGTCGCAGTCCTTTGACAGGGGACTGGGGATCATGGGAGCCATGGCCATTCCGGTAGTGAGCATATGCACCGTCGGGCTGGAATTCATCCATCGGCACATGGATACGGTCGCGGGGCTCTCCGGCCGCCTTTTTTTCGATCCGTCAACGATCATCGGGGCGATTCTTCCTCCTGATTTCGGCGGTTACTTTTTAGTGCGGGAGCTCGCGGGTTCTCCGGAACTTGTTGTGCTGAACGGGGTGATTCTGGGAACGGTCCTTGGACAGGCGACCTCGTTTCAGATTCCGGTATTTCTTGCCGGAACGGAAAGGGAAGACCATCCCGCGATCCTTCGGGGCTTTATCGCGGCGATGGTTGTTGTGCCGGTCGGCCTTCTGGCGGCGGAAGCGTTTATACGTATGCCGGCTGGCCTGTTCCTGCGTCAGTTCATTCCGGTTTTCGTTCTCTGCATGATCATCACGGCGGGTTTATACAGGGCCCCGAAGATGACCGCGCGTATTTTCGCGGTGTTCGCGAGGATCGTCAACTGCCTGTTTTATGTGATGTTTGCCGTCGCGGTAGTCGGTCTCTTCATCCCGTCTCTGGCGTATTCAAAGCCTGAGGCGATGGGGGAGGCGGTGATCATTCTGTTTAAGTGCGCCGTCGTGGCAGCGGGAGCGCTGGTCATGTCAGAGCTGATCCTGAAGCTGTTCCGGGCGCAGATACACAGAATCGCGGAACGGATGGGAATCAATGAGGTGGCGGCTGTCTCTCTTCTGATGACCTGTGCCACATCCCTGGCGATCCTGCCTTTGTATCCGCGGATGGATCCGAAGGGAAAGGAGATCGCTGCCGCTGTCAGCCTCAGCGGGGCCTATGTTTTCGGCGGCTCGATGGCGTTTGTATCCAACGTTACAGACGGAGCCACCGTGGCGCTGTTCGTATTTGTCAAGATTCTGTGCGCGGTTCTGAGCGGCCTGATCGTTCACAGGCTTTACAGTAAAAAAACTGCCGCTGAAAAAGGCGGCAGTCTTTAAGCGTTTTATTATGCGTTCTTTTTCTGATCCTGGTCTATCTGATCAGTGATCTGCCGGTCATCTCCTCAGGAACGGGAAGTCCCATCAGATCCAGCAGTGTCGGCGCGATATCGCAGAGCCGGCCTCCCTCAGCCAGAGCTTTCGGAGCTTCGGCGATATGAACGAGAGGAACATCGGAAAGGGAGTGGGCTGTCATGACGTTTCCGTCCTCATCCAGCATCTCATCCGCGTTGCCGTGATCCGCGGTCAGAAGGATCTGTCCGCCTTTGGCGAGCACGGCTTCTGTGATGCGCGGCACGCAGGCGTCCAGCGTTTCGATCGCTTTGACGGCGGCTTCCATTACTCCTGTATGCCCGACCATGTCCGCGTTGGCGAAGTTCAGGATGATCAGGTCGTATTTATCCGTGTCGATGGCTTCCAGCACCTTCTCCGTCACTTCAGGCGCGCTCATCTCAGGCTGCATGTCATAGGTCGCGACCTTCGGCGAAGGAACGAGGATCCTGTCCTCACCGGGATTCGGCTCCTCTACGCCTCCATTGAAGAAGAAGGTGACGTGAGCGTATTTTTCAGTTTCCGCGATACGGAGCTGTGAGAGCCCCAGAGAGGAGATATATACTCCGAGCGTGTTCGCCGGGGTTTCCGGCGGATAGGCCAGCGTTACGTTCTCAAGCGTCGCGTCGTACTGCGTCATGCAGATATAGCAGAGGTCCTCTGGCAGAATCTTACGCTCGAATCCGTCGAAATCAGGATCTGTGAACGCGCGTGTGATCTCCCGCGCTCTGTCGGGGCGGAAGTTGAACATGATCATGGCGTCGCCGTCCGCCACAGGGTACGCGCCGTCCACGATGGTGGGGAGAACGAATTCGTCTGTCTCGCCGCGCTCATAGGCCGCGAGGACCGCTTCGTGTCCGCTCGGGGCGTGCTCTCCGCCTGTTCCCGTCATGGCGTCGTATGCCTTCTGCAGGCGCTCCCAACGCTTGTCTCTGTCCATTGCGTAATATCTTCCGGAAACGATGCCGATGCGTCCAAGGCCTGTCTTTTCCATATGCTCCGTCAGCTGGTCGATATAGGTGTTCGCGCATTTCGGCGGAACATCACGGCCGTCCAGGAAGCAGTGGACGCAGAGCTTCTCTACGCCGTTCTTTTTTGCCATGTCGATAAGCCCGAACAGGTGGGTGATGTGGCTGTGAACGCCGCCGTCGGACAGGAGGCCGAGAAGATGGAGGGTGGAATCGTTTTTCTTCGCGTGCGCCATCGCTTTCAGAAGAGCCTCGTTCTCGAAGAAGGTCCCGTCCTCGATCGCCTTTGTGATCATAGTCAGATCCTGATAGACGATCCTGCCGGCGCCGATGTTCAGGTGCCCGACTTCAGAGTTTCCCATCTGCCCGTCAGGAAGGCCAACGTCAAGACCGCAGGCTTTGAGGGTCGTATGCGGATAATCGGCAAAAATACGGTCGAGAGCAGGCTTGCTGGCAGCCGCGATGGCGTTGCCGGCGGTCTCCTCCCGCTGTCCGAATCCGTCCAGTATCATGAGCATCGTTGGTCTTGGAAATTGAGCCATTTATATTTACCTCCGTTATGATTTCGATTACAATATCAGTAACAATACATAGTTATTATAACACAAGAGAATGCTGAAAGAGGTAGAATATGAATCTGGAACAGATGTTTATGGCGCGTCAGGCGTGGAATGTATTCCGTGAGAACCATCCGAAGGTCCCTGCGTTCATAGACGCGGTGCAGGAGAAGGGTTACTGCGAGGGAATGGAGATCGCCATAGCGGTGCGTTATCCGGACGGCGATGTGCACAAGGCAGGCATCCGGGTCACGAAAGAGGATATGGAGATTCTGGATTCGATGCGGAGCATGAGATAGAGAAAAAAACGGGGATTCAGGAGGGGATGTACAGAATATGGCTCGTATCATAAAGGGCAGAGAGAACAGACTGATAGAATTCAGGCGTATGGAGATGATGGGGATCATCAATGTGACCCCCGACTCTTTTTTTGCGGACTCCCGGGCCGCAGGCGCGGAGGAGGCTCTCGCAAAGGCGGAACGGCAGATCGCTGAGGGCGCCAGGCTGATCGATATCGGCGGGGAATCCACCCGTCCCGGTTCGAAGCCTGTGGACGCGGAGGAGGAGATCAGGAGGATCTGCCCGGTGATCAGAAAACTCAGGGAAAAACACCCGGAGATCATGATCTCGGCGGACACATACCGCGCCGAAACAGCCTTTGCGGCAATAGAGAGCGGCGCTGATATGATCAATGATATTTCGGGACTTACCTTCGAACCGGAGATCGCGGATGTGATCGCAAAGGCAGGGGCGGCCGCGGTGATCATGCACACGGGCGGAAGGCCGGAAAATATGCAGGACAGGCCTGAATACAGCGATGTAGTTGAGGACGTGTTCGCGTTTTTGAAAAAGCAGACCGCGTTCGCGGAGCAGCGTGGAATCGGCCCTGATCAGATTATGATCGATGTGGGGATTGGATTCGGGAAGACGGCGGCGCACAACCTGACTTTGCTTCAGAATATCGACCGGTTCCAGACGCTGGGATTCCCGCAGCTTCTGGCAGTGTCCCGCAAATCCTTTATCGGCGCGCTGCTGGGAAGGGAACAGGCTTCAGAGAGGCTTGCGGGAACGCTGGCAGTGACTGCCTTTGCGGCGGAGCATGGCGTTGCGGCGGCAAGGGTGCATGATGTAAAGGAAAACCTGGACGCGGCCCGAATGGCGGAGGCGCTGTCCGGAAAAGGCTTGCAGGAAGGACCCGGGGAAGGAGGACAGCTGTGAGGACGATTATCGCGATCGGCTCCAATATGGGAGACCGGAGAAAGTATATAGAGGAAGCGATCTCCCTTATCGGGGAGCGGGTCGGGACCGTTACAGCCAGGTCGAAGATCTTGGAGACGAAGGCCTATGGCTATACGGAGCAGGATGATTTCCTCAACATGGCCATCTCCGTTGAGACGGAACTTGAGCCGAGGGAGCTTCTGGAGGCTCTGCACGGGATCGAGGCGGAACTTGACAGAGTCCGCCTTATCCGGTGGGGCCCGAGAACGATCGACCTCGATATCATCTTTTACGGGGAGCGGATCATCGATGAGGAGGATCTGCACATTCCGCATATCGACTTTATGAACCGGGATTTCGTCCTGTCGCCGATAGCGGAGATCGCCCCGGACCTTACAGATCCCAGATCCGGCAAAACGATCCTGCAGATCCGGGATGAGAATCTGGAAAAGCAGGAAGGCACGAAGGAATAAGCGAAATGAAGTGGACACAGGCGCAGCAGAAGACAATAGAGACCAGGGGAAGGAATATCCTCGTTTCCGCGGCGGCAGGCTCGGGAAAGACGACGGTTATGATCGAGCGCGTCAAGCAGCTTGTTCTGCGGGACCACATTGATATCGACCGTTTCCTGATCACCACATTTACCAGGGCGGCAGCCTCGGAAATGAAGGAGAAGATGGAAAACGCCATCCGCGGCGAGCTGGCGGAAGTCCGTGAAGGCGGAAGCAGCCCCGGGGAACGCAGAGAGGCGGAGGCATTTCTGCAGCGTCAGCTGGCGCTTCTTCCGCGCTCGAATATCAGCACATTCCATACATTTGCCATCGGGATCCTGAAGGAATTCTTTTATCTTACAGATCTGGATCCCGGCATCGAGGTCGGGGATGAGGTCCGTGTCTCGATTCTTCAGAAGGACACGGTCGACGAGATCTTTGAGGAACGGTTTGAAACCGGGGGAGAGCGCTTCCGGGCGTTCCTGAAAAAGTACAGCGGAGACCGCAGCGATGAAAAACTGAAGCAGAATATCCTGGAGATGTATAATCAGCTGCGCAGTCTGCCCGGCTATCTTAAGCATGCCAGGGAGGCCGCGGAGCGGCTGAGGGCGGAGGAGCCCCTTCAGGAGACGGGGATCGCCATGTTTCTCCTTGAGGAATCGGTCAGATCGATCTCCGAGGCATCCGCGTGGTTTGACAGGGCGGCGGAGGTGTTGAGCGATTCCGGCGCGGACAGCTATTATGAGAAGGCGCTGTCAGACGTCGAGCAGGCCGCATCGCTTTACAGGAAGGCCGGGGAGGAAGCGGAAAAGGCAGCCCGGGGAGGCTCCGCGGTATCATCGCTTGCCGCGGTCCGGGAGATGGTCCTTTCTTTCAAGTCTGCCAGAATGGGCGGGACGAAGGCCGAAAAGGAGTACTGGGAAGCTGTCAAGGAACAGGTCGGGGACCTGCGGGGGAAAGGGAAAAAGGCGCTGGAACAGGTGGGAAAGAAGTACCTGGGCCAGGATCTGGATGCCGCTTCAGCTGTTCTTAACAGATCCTATGACGATACCGTTTATTATATCGGGATACTTGAGGAACTGGAAACGCGTTTCCGCGAAAAGAAAAAGGACCTGAACATCATCGACTTTGACGATGTCATGCATGAGGCTCTCCGCATACTTGAGCATGAGGAGGCAGCTTCGGAATACAGGAGCCGCTTCAGCTATATTTTCATCGACGAATATCAGGACAGCAACCTTCTGCAGGAGGAGATCGTGGAAAGGATCGCCCGGGAGGACAATCTTTTCATGGTCGGTGACATCAAGCAGAGCATTTACCGGTTCCGCCTCGCGGAGCCGGAGATCTTCCGGCAGAGGTATATTTCATACAGGGACGGCGGCGGAAAATCCGTCAAGATCGATCTTAACAGCAATTTCCGCAGCTGTAAAACGGTGCGCGACGCGGTCAACCGCGTCTTTGACTCCATTATGGAGGAATATGACGAGGACGCCAGGCTGAACGGCATCGATGATCCGGAGAATCCGGGAGCGCCTGTCGGGCTTCATATCATCGACCGCAAGGAAGCCGAAGAGGATGACCCGGCTGATGAGATAACAGAAGCGGAACTGACGGCAGCCGTAATCAGGGACTGCGTTGGAAGGCCCTTTACAGACAAAAACGGGTGTGTCCGTACGATCGGGTACGGCGATATCGCTGTGCTTTCCCGGGGAGGAAGCAGCATCCCCGGAATCGAGCGGTATCTTAATAATGAAGGCATCCCTGCCTTTGGAGATACCGCGGGAGGATACTATGAAACAGTGGAGATCCAGGTTTTCCTGAATCTTCTGCGGCTGATCAGCAATTTCAGGCAGGACATCCCGCTGATCTCCGCGATGTCTTCCGCGATATTTGATTTCAGGCCGTCCGAACTGGCTGCTGTTCGCGTCTTCACAAGATCCGGGAGCTATACGGCGGCTGTCGAAAGGTACGCGAAGGAGGGTCCGGACGAAGGCCTCGCCCTTAAAATACGCGAAATGAAGGAGCAGATCGGACTCTGGAAGGAGATCGCCAGGACCGTTCCCCTTGATGAGCTGATGCGGATACTTCTCTACGAAACAGGGTATTATGACTACTGCGCCGGATTGCCGGTTGGAAAGCAGAGAATCTCGAATCTGAGGCTCCTGATTGAGAAAGCGGCCGCGTTTGAGAAGACAAGCCACAGCGGACTCTACGGATTTCTCCGGTATGTGGAGGCCATGAAGAAGTCGGACCAGAAGGTAGGCGAGGCGCAGTCGGGAGGCGAGAGCGGCGATGTTGTCCGCGTGATGACGGTCCACAAGAGCAAAGGGCTGGAATTCCCTGTCGTGATCCTGACGGGCGCCGGAAAGAAGATCACGTCCGGAAGATCCGAAAAACCCGCTGTGATGCACCGCGCCTTCGGTATCGGACTGCCGGAGGTGAACCGGGAGCTGCACTGGGAAAGGAAGACTCTGCTCCAGAGGGCTATCGCGGAACGCAAGAAAAGGGAAAATCTGGAAGAAGAGATCCGTATACTCTATGTCGCGATGACGAGAGCCATGGAACGTCTGGAAATCATTGGAAGCGTACGGGACGCGGAAAAGCTCCCCGAGATTCCAGGAACAGGATCCTATATTGAAATGATCTGGCCCTCATTCCGTGATATGGCTGAAGAGTCCGGGGACGCCGCGTATGTGAAGATATACCGGGGCGCGGATGAAGAAGGCGAAGCGGAGGGTGAAGGCTCAGACAAAGAACATGAGGAACATGAGAACGGCAGGGAGATATCCGCGGAAGAGGAGAAGCTCCGCGGAGGCATAGATGAAAGGCTCCGCGAGGAGATAGAACGCAGGCTTTCCTTTGTTTATCCCTATGAAGCTCCGCGGATCCAGAAGCAGAAGTATTCCGTTACAGAACTGACCAGAAAAGAGGCTGCCGGAGGCGGGGAGCCGCAGGTACGCCTGCCCGAGCTTCGGAGCTTCGGAGCAGAAGATGAAAGAGAAAAGGAAAAGACCGCGCTTACCGCGGCGGAGACCGGAACGGTCATGCACGCGGTGATGGAGCGGGCAGATTTCATCTGCGCCGTTTCGGAAGGGGAGCCTTATCTTAAGGAACTGGTGCGTCAGCTGAAGGAAAAGGGAATCTTCAGTGAAGAAGAGGCGGATGCGGCCGACATCGGAAGTCTCACGAGGTTTTTCTCCGGGGATCTGGC
>CADBRP010000172.1 GCA_902797095.1 uncultured Eubacteriales bacterium
CGTCAACGTTTTTTACGGAAACAAGGAGGACGCGCAGAAGGAAGGCGCGGAGATGGTGCCCCGCACGGTGGACAAGATCGACTACGGCGACGGATACTCGGATGAAGTCTACGGATTTGATATCCCGGTCCCCGCGCTGGATGAGCCCTACGATGTGTCCATTATAGGAACGCATAACAACTGGTACCAGCACAGCGTCACCGTATCCAACCCGGTGCCCGGCGACGACATCCACGCGGGAACAGACATCGATCTTGAAGACGGAGAGTATCAGGTCGAGGTCGCCATGGAGGGAGGCACAGGAAAGGCTTCCATCGAAAGCCCCGCAAAAATGACGGTGAAGGACGGGAACGCTGTTCTGACAGTGATCTGGTCCAGCGAATACTATGATTATATGCTGGTGGACGGCGAGAAATACGAGCCGGTGAATGAGGAAGGAAACTCCACCTTTGAGATCCCGGTGAAAAAGCTCAACGAACCGTTCACGGTCATCGGAGATACGACGGCCATGAGCCAGCCCCATGAGATAGAATACAAGCTGACCTGCACTCTTCAGGAGTAGCGGCAGTCGAAAATATATCTGGTAATAATAACCAATGGAGGAAATAAAATGAAAGGAATCGCGTACGGCGTCGGCGTAGGGCCGGGAGATCCTGAGCTGATGACACTGAAGGCCTGCCGGCTGATCAGGGAAAATGATGTGATCGCGCTGCCGGGAAAGGAGCCGAAGGAGACGGTCGCGTATAAAATAGCGGCGGCCGCGGTCCCGGAGCTGTCCGAAAAGGAACTGATCCCGGTCTACATGCCCATGACCATGGACCGGGAGGAGCAGCGCAGGAACCACCTGGCCGGCGCGGCCCTGATCGAGGAATACCTGGAGCAGGGAAAGAACGTGGTCTATCTGACGCTGGGCGATTCCAGCATCTACTGCACATTCACATATCTGCAGGCGATCCTGGAGGAGCACGGATTCAAAACGGAGCTGGTCAGCGGTATCACTTCCTTCTGCGCCGCGGCGGCAAGGCTGAACATCCCCATCGTGGAATGGAACGAGGCCATGCATGTGATGCCGGCGGTGCACAGGCTGGGAGAAAAACTGGAGCTTCCCGGCACCTATGTGCTGATGAAATCCGGAAGCCATATGAAGGAAGTAAAGGATATCCTCCGGGCAAGCGGTAAGGAAGTACAGATGGTCGAAAACTGCGGCATGCCGGAAGAGAAGATATACCGCGATACGGAGGAGATCCCAGATGAAGCGGGATATTTCTCCCTGATCATCGCCAAGGACCGCAGATAAGGACTGCAGATAAGGACCGCAGATAAGGAGCCGGACGCGTCCGGACGCGCAGCAGACATGATCGAAATCAGAAACCTCACAAAAAAATACGGCGATTTCACAGCGGTGGATGATCTGAACATCACGATCGAAAGCGGTGAGTTTTTCGGTCTCCTCGGACCGAACGGAGCGGGGAAGACCACCACCATCAGCATGCTGTCCACGGTCCTTCTGCCCACAGCCGGCGAGATCCGCATCGACGGGAAAAAGCTGGACCGGAAGGCTTCCGCGGAAAAGCGCAAGCTCAGCGTCATCACCCAGGAATATTCCATGCGACAGGATATGACCATGGATGAGGTCATGGAATACCAGGGCAGGCTCTACTATATGCGCAAGAAGGAGATCCGCAGAAAAAGCGACGAGCTTCTGGAATTCGCCGGCCTCATCGATTACAGGCACCGCGTGGTCAGATATCTGTCCGGCGGCATGAAGCGGAAGCTGATGATCTGCAGGGCGCTGATGACTGAGCCCGAGATCCTGCTTCTGGATGAGCCGACGGCCGGAATGGACGCGATCTCCAGGCGGCAGATGTGGAACCTGCTGCGGCAGCTGCACAGCAGAAACATCACCATCCTCCTGACGACCCATTATATCGATGAGGCGCAGTCGCTGTGCGAGAGGGTGGCGCTGATAGACCGCGGTCGTCTCGATACCATCGACACCCCGCAGAATCTCATCGAGGCGCTGGGCGCGTTCGCGGTGGATAAAAGCACCGAGGAAAACCTGGTCAGCAGGTATTTTCACAGAAGAGAGGACGCCATCGCGTATCTCTCCGAAACGGAGGGGGATCTGACGATGCGCAATACGACTCTGGAGGACGTATTTGTGGAACGGATCGGAAGGAGACTTGATCAGAAGTAATGGGCGTACTGGCAGTATTATGGGAAAAATGGAGAGAATTCCGCAGGGA
>CADBRP010000173.1 GCA_902797095.1 uncultured Eubacteriales bacterium
CCGCGGGCAGCCAGGGCGGCCGCCACATCGTCCTGTGTGGACAGCGGATTGCAGCCGGTGGCAAAGACTTCCGCGCCTCCGTCCCTGATGACAGAAGCCAGGTAGGCTGTTTTCGCCTCCATATGGACCGACAGCGCGACCTTCAGTCCGCTGAACGGTTTTGTCTTCAGAAAATCCTCGTGGATACTGCGCAGAACGGGCATGTAGTCCCGTACCCAGTTAATCTTTCGCTCCCCGGACGGAGCCAGCCTGGCATCACGTATTTCGCTCATGTTTCAAACTCCTTACTAAAAATCCCTGACCGCTCGGGCGATCTCATAATTCACCTGTTCCTCATCGATCGTCGTCAGATGCCTGTCTTTCATCAGTATCCTGCCGTGTACGATCGTATCCGTCACCTCATATCCTGTTGAAGCGTACGTCATGGCAGCCTTCCAGCTGTGTTTCGGCTGGAAATTCGGTGCCTCTTCGTCCAGCAGGATCAGATCCGCCAGCCGTCCCGTTTCGATCCGGCCCGCTTCCTCCGCGAGTCCTGCCGCCCTGTATCCGTTATCCAACGCGATTCGCAGCGTATCCTCCGCGGAAAGAACGAGCGAATCCTCTGTCGCGCCTTTCTGTGACAGAGTCAGAAGCCCCAGCTCGCGGAACATGTTCAGCGCGTTGTTGCTGGATGCTCCGTCGGTGCCGAGGCACACGCAGATCCCTTCCTTCAGCATCCGCGCCACCGGCGCGAATCCGTTGCCCAGCTTCATGTTGCTGGCGGGATTCGTCACAACAGAGATCCCGGGAGCACGCAGTATCTCCATGTCCTCATCCGTCAGGTAGACGCAGTGAGCCAGGATCGCCGGCACATCCAGCAGGCCCAGCTTTTGGATATACGCCACCGGACTCATCCCGTGCTCCAGCAGGCAATCGCCGTACTCCTTGCGGGTCTCAGCCATATGCATGTTGATGGGAAGCCCCCTGTCCGCCGCGGTCTCCGCCACGAACCGCAGGTAGTCCTCCCCGCAGGTGTAGATGGCGTGTGGCCCCAGCCCGAAACGCACATGGGCCTTCGGCTCACTTGCCGCGTAATCGATCTCGTCCAGCGCCTCCTTCAGCCGCCGCAGGCCGCCTTCATCGTTGCGGTCCGCCCCCACCAGCCCTCTGGTGATCAGCGCCCGAAGCCCGCTGTCCGCGCAGGCTTTGACGCACATCTGCGGGAACATGTGCATATCGATGAAGCAGGTCGTGCCGGTCCGGATCATCTCCATGAAGGACAGCATGTTCCCCCAATACGCCTGCTCCGGCGTCATCCGGCTCTCCAGCGGATCGATCTTCCCGAACAGCCACTCCTCAAAAGGCAGGTCGTCGGCGTAGTTGCGGAACACGGACATATACGCGTGGGTATGGCCGTTGACCAGCCCGGGCATGCAAAGCCTGTGCGATCCGTCGATGGTCACTTCAGGGACGAAGCCCTCGGGTTTCTCGCCTACGCCCGCGATCCGGCTGCCAGAAATGTACAGGTCCTTCCGCTCACCGCTCTCCTTCAAGAGGCGGACATTCTTGATCAATATGTTCATTCGTCACTCTCCTTAGTCTTCCTTATTATACACCGGAACCATCCCCGCCGTCTGCTCTCAGATCTTTTTTTCGATCAGGACCAGGTCCACTCCGGGGATGCCGTTGAATACCGTAGGCACGATGCCGATCTCCGCGTATCCGTGCTTTCTGTAGAACCGCCGCGCCGCTTCGTTCCGTGCATTCGTGTCCAGACGCAGGTACGGACATCCGTGCTCCCGCGCATAGGATTCATAGAAATCCAGGAACTCCTCACCCAGTCCGTGCTCCCCGGTCTTCCTGGAGACGATCAAGGTGTGGAGCACCATCACCTCGTGCTCCCGCGCCGGATACTGCCAGTCGCCCTGGTCATACACGTCCACCTGGATCTGGTTGATGATCCCGGTTCCCACGATGTGCCCGTCCTGGTTTTCCTGCACGAACATATCGCCCCGCTTCACTGCGTCTTCTGCCGTCTTTCGCACCGGATAAACATCCCGCAGCCATCCGGTGGTCACCTCCCCGGCTTCCTCTCTCGAATGGATCTCCTCGTATATCTCCACGATCCCGGAAATATCCTCCGGCGTCGCCTTCCTGATCATTTTTCTGTTCCTCCTCTTACTCTGTGAGCCCCTGATCATCAGCTGCAGGCTCCTGCTCAACGATGGAACGTCATCCACACGCCGTTGTGCCCGAGCCGCAGGGTCTCCCCCTCCAGCTCATAATCCAGCGTCGCCTCCTCGGAATCGATCTTCCAGCAAAATGGCACATCAAAATCTTCCATGTTGAATGCGCAGTCGATGGTGCTTCCGGTATCGTTTTTCATCACGCCGGATATCCCGGGATTGCCCGCCGCAAAATCGTACATGCTGAAGTGCCCGTCCTCTTCGATCGTCATCGCGTAAAAGCTGGTGTCCGTTTCACCGTCCGATGCGACATCCTCGCATTTCCATTCGCCGGCGAACCCCTCCGGAACACCTGCCTTTGCATCTCCGCATCCGCCAAGCACAAGCGCCATGAGAATCAATCCCATCAGCGCGATCCCTAGTCCAGTCTGTCTTCTCATTTATTCATCCTCGTTCTGGTTCCGGCACCCCGCCGCGGGGCACGTCTTCGACCAGTCGTAATCGTTCAGCGTATCGAAATAACTCTTGCCGGTCGTCTGCTCCGCCTTCGTCTTCCCATACGCAAAGGCAGCCAATACCGAGACAAGAACAAGCGCTATCGTTATCCACACGATCAGTCTCTTATGTTTCATCGCTTCGCACCTCATTTCCTGAAAGTACCTGCTAGTATAATACCATGTAATCGTACCATGTAATCGCGTTTTTTGCTCGATTTCTGTGCATCAAACCCAGCGCATCTTAACAGGCGCTGCCGCCACCTTTTCCCGCGCCTGTTTTCCCGCGCCTGTTTTCCCGCGCCTGCGTTTTTTCCTGCGAAATGTGACCAAAAAACGCTGAACCCATTGATTTTAAAGTCCCCTTGGTTACCATCATCGCGGGGACCTGACCTCATGGATCGTAATTTCCGGACTCTATCGAACATAATTACTAAGGAGATGCGTGTCATAATGTGAATCCTGCTGTTACAGATAATCAGTCACATCAAATGGCCGAAAAATGTGGTCAGTCCATCCACAGCGTGTAACCAACGCCTCTCTGTTTTCAACGTTTTGCGGCTTTCTTGGTTACATTTCGGCCCCAAAAAGTGCATTGCCACTTGGATGCTTGCGTCAGTTCCGCCCTGCTTGCGTCAGGCGGCCGGCGGTAAGACGCGCGCGGCCGGCATTTCTGTGGTATCATAGTGACACAACAACGAAGAAAGGAACAAAATCATGAAACAGAACCTCGGACCGAAGAATTTTATCTATCCCCTGCCCGTGCTGATCGTGGGCACCTACGGCGAGGACGGTACGCCCGATGCGATGAACGTTGCTTACGGCGGCATCCTGAACGCCGCGCGCCTGCAGATCAACATCGGCGTCCGGCACAAGACATCCGATAACATCAAGTTGAAAAAGG
>CADBRP010000174.1 GCA_902797095.1 uncultured Eubacteriales bacterium
CTTCACCATTTATCTCAAAGCCGGGAAGGAATCCGGCTATGAGGGGGATCTGGTCACGATCACCGCTTATGATCCGGATGACACTTCCTATAAGGAGCACCCGCATTACCAGATCGCGGGCTTTGGGAAGAATGTGAACAAAAGGTTCGTCGCGCTCTATCCGACGGACGTCAGATGGGACACGAACGATCCCGCGCAGACAGAGGACTATCAGGAGCTGCGTGAGTACCTGGGCAAGATCGGTGAAGGCGCTGTCAACAGCCCGTTCCAGACAGAGGACAGCGACTGAAGATAAGAGAAAGGAAAATTCAGATGGATCTGATCGAAATCATGCGCCGCAGACGCAGTATAAGAAAATATACAGGGGAGCCTGTAGCTGAGGAGAAGCTTCAGCAGATCCTGCAGGCAGGTCTTCTGGCTCCGACCAGCAGGGGCAAACGGCCGTGGGAGTTTTACGTCGTAAAGGACAAAGAGACCCTCGAAAAGCTGTCGCGGGCCAAATGGCACGGCTCCGCGCTGATCGCCGGATGCGATACCGCCATCGCGGTCTTTGCTGACAGTGAGCTGTCGGACGCCTGGATCGAGGACAGCTCCATCGCGCTGGCCTATATGGACCTGACAGCGTCAAGCCTGGGCGTCGGAAGCTGCTGGGTGCAGATGCGCATGCGAAAAGATGAGCAGGGCGGGGACGCGGAGCAGAACGTCCGCCGGATACTGGGCGTGGAAGAACCCTTCAGGATCGTCGGGATCCTGGCGCTTGGAATGCCCGCGGAAGAAAAGCAGGCCTATTCCCTGGATGAGCTGAAGTGGGAAAAAGTCCATAGATAATGAAAAGGAAAAACCGGCGCTGCCGCCGGTTTTCCTTCGTCATCATTTTCTTCAGTTTGGAGGAGGTAAATCCTTGAAACCTCTAAGCTGCGGGAGTTGGTGTGTGTTTGGGGAATGAGAAGAAGAAGTGTTTTAGGGTGTGTGAAGATCCCGCAGTATTCAGTTTCTCAGAAGGTTTCTTTCCTTTCTGTGATTGTATAATAGCAGGGCAATATGCTGGTTTTGGGAAGAAAATGTGGAGATTGGATGAACGTTGGGGACCGCCGTTATGGCGGCATGCGTGATAAGCACAATGAAAAAGGGCGTCGGCATGAGGTGGAAGTTCTCATTAACATGCAGGATTCCCTGTGTTATCAACTTCAATTCGTTTGAGCATGCCCGCCCTTAGGTGAATATAGTTTACTCCTTGTGAAGAGGAAATACAACGGAGTATTGAAAAGGCCGTGAGAATATGGGTATTACAAAAACAGATTTCATGCGGGGGATGCAGTGCCGCAAGATGCTCTGGCTGGACAAGCACAGACCCAGCCTGAAGGTCATACCGCCGGAGATCCGGCAAAGGCTGGACGCGGGAAATGAGTTCGGCGACAAAGCGATGGCGATGTTCGGCGACTTTGAGGAAATGACCGTTTACCGGCCGGGCACGACGATCCCCGATAAGAAAAAAATGCTGGCTAATACGCAGCGCCACCTGAAGCTCGGGACGCCGGTGATATGCGAGGCCGCGTTCAGCAACTATAACAATTACTGCGCGGTGGACATTCTGAAAAAGACCGAAACAGGATACGATTTCTACGAAGTCAAGAACTCCCCCGAAGTAAAGGAACAGTTCGTAAAGGACGCGGGTTTCCAGCATTACATCATCGCCCGGTGCGGGCTGAACATCGGCCGTATCTTCATCGTCACCCACGGAGAGGACGAGGAGAATCCCTTCGTGATCAACGATGTGACAGAAGAGGCGAAGGGTTACGCCTCCTGGGTCAATGAAAACATCTGGAACCTGAACAGGCTCCAGAAACAGCGGGAGGAGATCGATGTGCCGGTGGGAGACCAGTGTACGAACCCTTACGAATGCTGGTATTACCATTACTGTCACGATGACAGCGAGCAGATAAGCCTTGAGGCCTGGGCGGAAGATGTGTAAGAGGCAGAAGGGACGGTAGAGACGCTATAGACAGAAGAGGCGGAAGGGGCGGTAGAGACGGTATAGACAGAAGAGGCGGAAGGGACGGGAGCGTTTTAGTAAGAACTTGCTCCTTTTGCCTTGCTTTACTAAAAAA
>CADBRP010000175.1 GCA_902797095.1 uncultured Eubacteriales bacterium
ACGCCGGCCTGCAGGCCTCTTCTGGCCTCTTCTCCGTAATGTAATTCCTTAGCCATATGTGAATACCTCCTTTTATTACTCTACGATCGCCAGGATGTCTCTCTGGCTCATGATCATGACTTCTTCACCATTAAACTTGACTTCCGTTCCGGCATACTTGGAGAAGATTACCTTGTCGCCTACCTTGACTTCCATCTTCTCGTCCTCAGTTCCGGGGCCTACCGCCAGGACTTCCGCCATCTGCGGTTTTTCCTGCGCGGAACCGGGCAGAACGATGCCGCTGGCTGTCTTTTCCTCCGCGACCATTTCCTTGATTACTACTCTTGTGCCTAAAGGCTTGATTCCGTAACTCATAGTGTCATCTCCTTTTTTTCATTTAAATAAGGACTCTCAGGTCCTTGTATTCGTTTGTTAGCACTCATTTCTTCCGAGTGCTAACTATACTGTACAGCCGGTTAACATTTTTGTCAACTGGTTTTTTTCTTTTTCAGAGGTTTTCTTGCATATGCAAAAGCAGGCCGCTGAGCCTGCTTCTTTTCCGTTTCAGTTATGGACCTGCTCCGCCTTTTCGGGAAGCTCCTCCGGGTGAATGAGCTTTCTCACATCCAGATCAACACGGCTGACATCGAACATGGTCATGGACTCAACCTGCTCCGCCACGCGCTTCTGATAGACTTCGGCTTTTTCCGGGAGATTGCTCCCGTAGAAGAAATCCGCTGTGATGAAGATCTTCACGCCCTCTTCCTGCTCCTGATGAGTCCCGTCCACCAGGACGCGCACGATATCGCAGACCGTGCCGAGCTCCTGCTTCACACAGGCGGCGATGTCAGCCAGGACCTTTTCAGAAATCTGGTATCCCCCCAGATAGCTGTAGGTCGGCCGAACCACGGATTTCTCCGAGGTATCCTTCCAAGGACCGAAATCACGCAGGATCCTAAGGGGCGACATGAAGTATCCGGAAAACTGCCGCTTCAGCTGGAAGGTCGGAGCGGGAATAACATGCTGCCCCATATCGTGCCTCTGCCTGTGGGCTATCTCACGCTCCTCTTCAGTGGTGATCTCCTCAATGTAGATTCGCTCGTCGATCTCATGAAGTCCCAGGCGGGCAGCGATCTTGTCCACCATGCGGTCGGACGTCCCGAGAATCAGAAGAGTCTTCGGATCCGCCTTCGCGATCGCCTCGCTGACCTCCTGCATATGGGAGTCCTCGGTGAACAGCGCGGTGCGCACCGCCGCGAGCTTCGTGCGCTGGCGCTTGGCGGAGATGCCCGCCATCACAACATTTCCGCATATAAAAAGGCCGTCGTCGATGATGCTTTCAATATTTCTGTCCCGGCACAGGTTTACCGCCTGATAGCTTTTTCCCGTACCGCTCTTCCCGATCAGGCCATATATTCTCATGATTTTTTCCTCTTACTTGAATTATATATTTCCTTTTGTTATAATCACTCTATCAGTAATGAAATATCAAAGGAGGTATTACCATGGCTTATGTAATTTCTGACGAATGCATCAACTGCGGAGCTTGCATCGAGGAGTGTCCCGTAGAGGCTATCACAGCCGGAGACGAGAAGCACAGCATCGATCCTGATGTCTGCATTGACTGCGGAGCTTGCGCAGGAGCCTGCCCGGTAGACGCACCGCAGGAAGGCTAATCACACAAAACCTGTTAGATGATAACCGTTTCAGAAATGAAACGGTTATTTTTTTTCCGCGGATTATCGCGGATTATTTTTTATTCGCGGCTTCCCTGTTTTTGTTCATGTGATATGCCAGCGAATGGAGACTGTCTGTGATATGCACATTTTCTGTGGCAACATAGGATGGAGTCTCGATGTCCACCGGCGCGAAATTCCAGAGTCCGTCCACACCGGCAAAGCACAGCTTGTCCGCGACCTCCTGGGCCGTTTCCTTCGGAGTGCAGATCACGCCGATATCGATATTGTTTTCTTCGACAAATTCCACGATGTTCTCATAGTCCATGACCCGGATGCCGTTGATCGTGGTTCCGATGAGATCCGGATTCACATCGAAGATGCCGGTTACGATGAACCCCGTCTTATAATAATAGGTATGGTTTACGATAGCCTGGCCCAGATGGCCCGCGCCGGCCACCACCATTTTGTAGCCTTTGTCCAGGCCCAGGATCGCGCTGATCTCATTATAAAGACCCTCCACGCTGTATCCGTAGCCCTGCTGTCCGAATCCGCCGAAGTTGTTCAGATCCTGGCGGATCTGCGAAGCGGTATAACCGGTCAGATGGCTGAATTCTCCGGAGGAGATCTTGTCAACTCCCTTTTTCTTCAGCTCGTTCAGATAACGGCGGTAACGCGGAAGCCGCTGAATGACCGCGTTGGAAATTTTCGTCTGCTTGCTCACTGGTTTTTCCTCGCTTCCACATACTGTACGATATCCCTGACCGTGCGGAATTTCTCGGCGTCATGGTCGGGAATCTCCATATCGTACTGCTCCTCCACCGCCATGATGATTTCCACGGCGTCCAGAGAATCAGCGTCAAGGTCCTTCATCAGATCTGTGTCCATCTCGATCAGTTCCTCGTTGGCGCCCAGCTGTTCCGCTATAAAAGCTCTGATTGTTTCAAAATACATATTCAGGATCCTCCTGTTTCGTGAAGCTCCCTTCCCGTAAATGCTTCCTTATTATACCCATCCTATTCATTCAGTTCAAGCCATTTTTCGTAGGTCTCATCCAGCTCCGCGCGCCTGGATTCCATCCGCCCGCCAAGCTCCTCAAGCCGGGCGGGGTCGGTCATGACCTCAGGCAGCGCAAGCTGCTCCTCGATTTCCTTAAGCTCAGCCTCCAGCTCCCCGATGGACTGCTCCAGAGCCTCCCTCTTCCTGCGGAGCCTGCGCTCTTCGGCTTCCTTTTCCTTCTGAAGCTTTCTCCTCGCCGCGGAATCCAGAGCCGGTTCATCCTCATTCCGGATCTCCCCGTTTCCGTCCAGCACGCTTCCCGCGCCCCGCTGGCCCGCGAGCGCCGGATTTCTGCCGCTTGCCGTCTCCTGCTCCTGCCTTTGCTTCTTCTCTACATAGTAATCATATCCGCCCAGGTACTCCGCGAGCCCGTCCGAGGACAGTTCCAGTATCCGCGTCGGGATCCTGTTCAGGAAGTACCGGTCGTGGGATACGATGACGCATGTTCCCGGAAAATCCAGGAGCGCGTCCTCAAAGACCTCCTTGGACTCGATGTCCAGATGGTTGGTCGGCTCATCCAGCACGAGGACATTCGCGCCGGACATCATCAGTTTCAGGAGGGCCAGCCGCGCTTTTTCACCGCCGCTTAAAGAACCCACAGTCAGGAAGACCTGCTCCCCGCGGAAGAGGAATCTCCCCAGGATGTTCCTGAGTTCTCCCTCCGTGTAGAGGTGATACGCGTCCTGCAGCTCCCCGATGACAGTGTTCGCGGGATTCAGCAGCAGCTGTCCCTGGTCATAGTAGCCGAACAGGACATTGTGCCCGATGCGGACCCTGCCCCCGCTGGCCTCCAGATCCCCCATCAGGATCCGCAGCAGAGTGGTCTTGCCGGTGCCGTTGTCTCCGACGACGCAGACGCGCTCGCCTCTTCTCACATCGAGGCTGATCCCCGAGAACAGATCCTTTCTGCGGCTGCCGTATCCGAAGGACTTCGACAGGTCCTCCGCGTGGATCACGTCTCTCCCGCTCTGATACTCCTGATGAAAGCTGATCTTCATCTTCCCGGCGCTGCCGTCCGGACGGTCGATCCGTTCCATCTGCTCAAGGCGCTTCTCGCGGGAGGCGGCCCGTTTGGCCAGCTTCTCGGTGCCTCTCTGCTTGAATCGGCGGATCATATCCTCCTGCCGGGCGATCTCCTTCTGCTGCTTTTCGTACAGCCTCAGCTCCGCTTCCCTGCGCGCCCTTCTCTCCGTCGCGTAAAAGCTGTAGCCGCCTTCATATATATTGAGCCTTCTGTTCTCGATCTCGAAGATCCTCGTCACCGTCTGATCCAGGAAATACCGGTCATGTGACACGAGAATAATGGTTCCCCGGTATCCCTTCAGATACTGCTCCAGCCAGCGGAGCGTGCCGATGTCCAGATGGTTGGTCGGCTCGTCGAGAAACAGGATGTCCGGTTTTTCGAGCAAAAGCAGGGCAAGGGCCAGCCTTGTCCTCTCTCCTCCGCTGAAGGCAGCGATCTTCTTATCATATGTGCTCTCGTCGAACCCCATGCTGGAGAGGATCCCCCGTATCTCGCTCTGATAGGAATATCCCCCCATCCATTCATACTGGTCATGGATCAGCTGATACCGCTCCAGCTTTTCACTGCTGCGGTCCGGATCCTCCCCGGCTTCCTTCAGGAGCCTCTCCATCTCCTCCTCCATCTCGGGGAAATGCGCGAACACCCGGTTCACTTCCTCCATAAGCGTGTTTTCGGATTCGAATCCGGTATCCTGCTTCAGATATCCCGTCCTGAGATTCCCGGAGATGAAAAACTCCCCGTCCTCGCAGGGAATTTCTCCTGTCAGCATCCGCAGAAGGGTGGTCTTGCCGGCGCCGTTGACGCCGATGATCCCTACGCGGTCGCCTTTGTTGATATGAAAAGAGACTCTGTCCAGAATAATATCGGTCCCGTATGCTTTTGTCAGATCCTTTGCTGATACTACGATCATTCTCCCAGCTCCAGATTCGGCACGGCGTCCAGATCGAGGCCGTCCCGTTCTCCCTCTATATACCTGTAGTAGGCGGCGCATCCGATCATGGCCGCGTTGTCCGTGCACAGCGCCGGCGGCGGGAAATACAGGCGGATGCCGTATTTATCCGCTTCAGCTGTCATCATTTCCCGGAGCCTGCTGTTGGCGGCGACGCCGCCTGCCATCACGATGCGTTTCTCATTTCTCTCCCGGGCCGCCTCCACTGCCTTTGTGACCACGACCTCCAGCACCGCTTCCTGAAAGCCCGCCGCGACATCGGCGATGTTCACCTCGCGCCCGGCCTGCTTTTCCTTATTGATATAATTCAGAACGCCTGTCTTGATCCCGCTGAAGCTGAAGTCGTAGCTTCCCTTCTCAAGCCATACGCGCTTGAACGGCACCGCCTCCGGATTGCCCTTCTTCGCGATCTCGTCGATGAGCGGACCGCCCGGATACCCGAGCCCGAGCACTCTCGCCACCTTGTCATAGGCTTCTCCCGCGGCGTCATCCCGCGTACCGCCCAGCACCCTGCATGAACGGTAGTCCGTCACATCAACGATATTCGTATGCCCGCCTGATATCACCAGCGCCATAAAAGGCGGCTCCAGATCAGGATGCGCGATGAAATTGGCGCAGATGTGCCCGTGTATGTGATTCACGCCGATCAGCGGTTTCCCCGCCGCCAGCGCGTAGGCCTTGGCTGTGGCCAGCCCTATTAGCAGAGCCCCCACAAGTCCCGGTCCGTACGTCACGCCGATGGCGTCGATGTCGTCCATTGACGCGCCCGCCTCCCTCAGCGCCTGATCCACCACGGGATTTACATTATCCAGATGATGCCGCGAAGCGATCTCCGGTACGACTCCGCCGTACATTTTATGGATCTCGATCTGCGTGGAAATAGCACTGGAGGCGGTCTCCCGCCCGTCCAGCATCACTGCCGCCGCGGTTTCATCACAGCTTGATTCAATTGCCAGTATTGCGGTCCTGCCGTTGATCATTTTTCAGGCTCCCGTTTCTGTATCCTCGTTATGGTGACGCCACATGATCATGGCGTCCTCCTTTTCCTTCTGATAGTACTGCTTGCGGATCCCCGCCACGGAGAATCCGAATTTTTCATAAAGCGCTCTTGCCTCGGCGTTGCCGGCCCGCACCTCCAGAGTGTGGTGCATTATCCCCATTTCCGCGGTTTCTTTAAGCAGAGCGGCGAGTATTGCTGAAGCCACCCCGCGGCGGCGGTATTCCGGAATCACTGCCACATTTGTGATATGGCCCTCATCCATGATCCTCCAAAGCCCGGCGTAGCCCAGGATCTTTCCGCCGGTTTCCGCCACCAGATAATACGCCCTCGGGTTTTCCTCAAACTCGCTGACAAAAGCTTCCCGGCTCCACGGCTCGGAAAAACAGAGTTTTTCGATCCCGCAGATCTGCTCCGCGTCCGGCGTCTGCGCCTTCCTGATCCTGATCTCCTCCATCATTTCCAGATCCCCTTATCTTAGGTTTTTATCCCCTTTTTATTTTTTCTGCGCCTGCCGGTTCTGCGCCTGCCGGTCCCGAAGCTTGCGCTCCGCCTCAGCCATTCTCAGGTATTCCGGCTGCAAAGTCAGGTAATCGCAGGTCTTTCCCTCCTGCCAGAGCTGCCACCCGCGCAGCGCCACTGTCCTGGCGTCCTGATAGCGATGCTCTTTTTCCGCGAAGATATCCGCTTCACCTCTTTGCTTCCGGATCTTCTCCCCGCAGGTGTCGATCCCGTCTCCCAGAAAAACGACCCTCTCTCTGTCACTGATCAGCTCCAGAAATTCATCGATCAGATAGGATCCCGCCGGCACCTCGCAGACAGGCCTGCCCTGGCGGAGCATGTACCCTGCTCCGTATACCTGAGATCTTCTGGCGTCAAGGATCGGACAGATCAGAAGATCGTCCGCGGCGGCGCCTTCACAGGAGATCGCGCCTGATTCTTCCGCCCGCAGCGCCAGTGCCTCCAGCGAGGATACTCCGACGCACGGAAACCCTGTTATCTGAGCCAGAGCCCGGCCTGTAGAGACTCCGATCCGGATTCCTGTAAAGGATCCCGGCCCGTTTGATACCGCCACGGCGTCTATATCGCCTATTGACAATGCGCTTTCCTGAAGGAGCTGCTGCAGCTGCGGCGTCAGATTCTGCAGATGGGAGAACCTGTCGCTGCCGTGAATCACTCCCTGTATGACCGGCTCCGCGCCTTTTTCATCCGCCTGCAGCAGCGCTGCCGACGCGAACGCCCCGGTTGTTTCAATTGCTAAAAGATGCATTCGCAGATCCGCTCCTCTTCGTTCTCACCATATGTAATGTGGATCCTCACCGCGTCCTCCGGCAGGAGTTCCTCGATCAGGTCCGCCCATTCGACGACGGACACGCCGTCTCCGAAAAAGTATTCCTCGTATCCCAGCTCGTACATTTCCTCGATGTCGCCGATCCGGTACACATCAAAATGAAACAGCGGCAGTCTGCCGCTTCTGTATTCCTTCACGATGGTAAAGGTCGGGCTTGTGATGGTTTCCTTCACGCCCAGCGCTTCCGCGATGGACTTCGTCAGAGTCGTCTTGCCCGCGCCAAGATCCCCGGTCAGCGCGATGACCGTCCCGGGACGGGCCTCTTCAGCCAGGCGGCGACCGAACCGCGCCGTTTCCTGTTCGTTTTTCAGTATGATCGTTTCCTGTTTCATTTTTACTCCCGGCGGGGCTTTATCTGCCGTATCCCTGCCCGCCGGCCTGCTTTTCTGATTATACTAATCCTGCAGATTTGTGTCAATGAACCGGCTGTGAGAGAAAATCCCCACGCTCTCTCCCTCCCCGAATAAGTGTGCCACATTGTTTTAAATAAAATATTAATCTTTTCTAAATGCAATGCTGTGACTTACTTATACAAGTGACGCATTGTTTCAAATAAGGATACTGCCAGTATATAATAGCGCAGTTAAAATTTAATGTTCACTATTTTGTTATCCGGACAGCCATGCTCTGGTCCGGATTCGAGGTATTTCAGAGTTGAAAAAAGAAGAGAATATCAGAATAGGAGCACAGATTAGGAAAGCAAGGCGGAATCATGGCTACACACAAGAGCAGCTTTCTGAATTGATCGGCGTTACTCCGCAATATCTTTCCGACCTGGAACGAGGAAGAGTCGGCACATCCATCACTACTTTAAGACGAATCTGCTCCGTCCTGCACGTAAGCAGTGATTTTATCCTCTTCAGCGAAACCAGACCCGGCACAAATCCGGATCCTGCAGAAAACGGGTTTGACACATCCCTGATTTTTGAACAGATCCAGAGTCTTCCGGACGGACACCGGATCCTGCTGAAACAGTATCTGTCGCTTCTGGAAAGCATCCCGGGCTCTTCCGGTTCTTCTGACGCCGCCATGCCTTCCGACGCTTCCGACATTCCCGCGCCTCCCAAAAAAACCGGTCAGTAAACCCGTCAGAAACGCGCTTCGTTCCGGATCATCCGCACCAGTATCCTGACTGAGGCCGCCATCATTATGGCCTCTGTGACCGGCTGCGCCCAGATCAGTCCGCCAAATCCAAACATGTGATTCATCAGAAGCAGCAGCGGAACGTACAGCACCAGCTGCCGGACCACAGTGATTCCCAGCGCGTGCATGGGGCGCCCCATCGCCTGCAGCGACATGCGGCACATGGACGTCGAGCCAGCGAAGGGAAGAATGCACATGAGCGCCCGCAGAGCGTGGCTTCCAGTGCTGATGACCTCTTCAGATCCCGTAAAGAGCCCCGCGAGGAACGGTGCGAATATCCCGAAAACCGCCATAACGGCAAGCTCTGTACCGCTGACGGTCAGGATTCCCGCCTTAAGGACATCCAGCATCCGGCGGTAATTTTTTGCGCCGAAATTGTACCCCATGATCGGCTGGACGCCTGCCGCAAATCCCTGATAAATGTAATTTCCAAGCGACATGATCTTCTGAGCGATCCCCATGGCGGCTACCGTCAGTTCTCCATATCCTACAGCCAGGTTGTTGCACACGATGTACGCAAAGGATGTAAGCAGCGTTTCAAGCCCCGCCGGGACCCCCACCCTGTAGATTTCCTTCACTGTCTCCCTTCCGGGAAACAGGAAACGCCGCGCCGGCCGGATCACCGTGCGCCCGGCCGCGTAGAGCCTGAGAGTGATCGCCAGGCCGATGCCATTGCCCAGAATGGTGGCGATGGCGGCTCCCCGCACCTCAAGCCCCAGAGCGAAAATGAATACCGGATCGAGAACGATATTCGCTATGGTCCCGGCCGCCATTCCCGCGATAGACTGCTTCGCAGAGCCTTCACCGCGCAAAAGCTGGCCGGCCGTGTAGTTTCCCATGGTGAGGATCGTCCCTCCCAGAAGGATGCCGGCGTACTGCTGCGTGAACAGCATGGTATTTTCCTTCGCGCCAAGAAGGACCGCGATCTGCGGAAGCAGCAGCAGTCCCGCTGCTGTCAGGATCATACTGTTTACGGCAGTCAGGACGAATCCCGCCGTCAGCGCCCCGCGCGCCTCTTCTTCTTTTTCCGCGCCGAGGCATCTGGCGATCAGCGTGGACGCGCCGGTGCCGACCATATTGGCGACCGCCACAGTGATCATCATCACCGGATATGACAGATTGACAGCGGCCAGCTGGTAATCATCCCGCAGAAGACCGATAAAGAAGGTGTCTGTCAGATTATAGAGCACCATAATAAGCATGCCGCAGATCAGCGGCATGCTCATTTTTACAACTGCCCTCGCGGGCTTTTCGGCCCGCATGGTGTATATTCTTTTGTCTTCCTTTATATCTGCCATGAAGGAATCAGCAGATGCGGGTCCCTTCCGGAACCATATCGTCCACAAAGATGACCTTGCAGCCGCAGGCATTGTTGGTTGCGGCCAGCAGCATGCCCTCGGACTCAACGCCGGTCATGCGCGCGGGCTCAAGGTTCGCCACGACGATGATCTTCTTGCCGACCAGTTCCTCCGGTTCATATTCGCCCTTGAGGCTGGATACGATAACACGTTCTTTAATGCCGTCAAAGAGCGTCAGCTTAAAGTTGCTTCTGGCCTTTCTGATCTCCTGGCACTTCAGCACCTTGCAGACGCGCAGATCCATCTTAAAGAAATCGTCAATGGAGATCTCAGGCTCGGTGACCGGCTTGACCTCATCCGGCTCGCCGTAAACGCGTTCCGGCTTCTTTTCCTCTTCCGCGGGCGCGGCGGCAGCCGCCGCTGCCTGCTTTTCCTCCTCGGTCTCGGGATAGGAGAAGTCGAGCAAAGGCAGGAACCTCTCTTTGTCGATGGCGTAGAGGAACAGATACAGTCTCGGTCCTCTTTCCTTGTCGATCAGCATCTTGTATACGCTCTTGAAGAACGCGCCCTGCAGTTTCTTCAGGTTCTCGGCGTCCTCTCCGAAGATGTGCTTCGGAATCGCGTAGAGTTCCGCGTTCAGCGCGTCGAGGTCATATTCCTCGTTTGCGAGATAGTTGTAGAGGAGCTCGATCTCCTTCTTTCCGTTCTCGTCCAGGCTGTTATAGGTCTCCCAGTCTCTGTAACTTCTCAGTTTGTTGGCGTTTTCGGGAGCACATTCCTCCAGCCAGTACTGGGCCCTGTCCAGCCTTTCCTTAAAATCTTCGTACTTATACGGCTGATTGATCTTCTCGAATACGGTCTCGATCATCGGGATATTGAAGTCCACGATGGAGCCCAGCTGCACCAGAAGCGCCATCGGAACAGGCTTGATCCGCGGTCCGAACATCAGGCAGTTCTCCATAACGGTCTTGTCGTGCTCGTTGGCGGTGCCGTCCAGATACTGAGTGTATTTCTTGTCGAATTCGAAATACTGGCGCAGGATCTCGTCGTCAAAGCAGAAGTTGAACGCCTTCTGCGGCTCGGATCTCGAGTAGAGCCAGAGGATGATCTCGGGCTGATACAGCTTCAGCAGCGTTTCCGGCGTAAGATTCAGGCCGGAGGAACCGGACATCTTGCCTGTGGTTCCCTTGATGCCGATGAATTCGTAGCCGACGAAGACCGGAGCCTGATAGCCGAAGATCTTCTTGCTGATGACCTTGCTGGTGTCATAGGAACCGCCCGGGCTCGCGTGATCCTTGCCGCCCGGTTCGAAATCGACGCCCTCATACATCCAGCGCATGGGCCAGTCGATCTTCCATGCCAGCTTGCAGTTGAAGTCCTTGGTGAAATCAAAGGTTCCCTTGTGTCCGCACTCGCACTCGTATTCCGCTACGGTGCAGTCCTCATTGATGGATGTGATCGTTGTGGTGTCCTTGCCGCAGTGCGGGCAGAAAATGCTGACCGGATAGTAGGCCTCTCTCTCGCCCGGCTTCGCGTCCTGTGTACGGAAGCTGTCAAGAATATCGAAGATTTCTCCGCGCTTTTTCAGGGCTGTAATAATGTGCTCGACATATTTTCCGCTGCGGTACATGTCCGCCTGATAGCGGTAGTCCATAGTGATGCCGAAGCGTTCGATGGATCTCATGAACTCCTTCTCAAAGTAGTCCGCGTAGTCCGTCTCTTCTGTTCCGAAGGGGTTGGGGACATCCTTGTACGGAAGGCCGATGTAATCCTCGAATTTATTCTCGGGATCGACAGCGCTGACGTTGACCGGAACCTTGCGGAAACGGTCGTATTCATCCCAGGAGAAAAGCAGCCGGGCTTTTTTCCCTTTGCGCTCGATAGCCTGGCAAACGAACAGCGCCGTAGCGATGTCTCTGAAATTGCCGATGTGAATGGATCCTGACGGGCTGATTCCCGCAGCGCATACATACTCTTCCTTGTCCGGATTTCTCCGGATCACCTGTTCCGCGATCTTATCTGACCAGTGCATTGATTCCCTCCTGCTTTGATTTCGCAAATACTCAGTTATTTGGCGATTTCCACGATTCTGTAGTTGATGACGTCTCCGGGCACCTCTACCGCGACCTCATCGCCTGTCTTATGTCCGAGCAGCGCCTTGCCGACCGCGGATTCCGTAGTGATCTTTCCGTTGAACGGATCCGATTCTGTCGCGCCGACGATGCTGTATGTCTCCCTGTCTCCTGTGTCGAGATCCTCTACCGTTACTCTCAGTCCGATTCCGACTACATCCCCTTTGACTTCGTCCTCCTGCACGATCCTCGCCTTGCGGATCATGTTTTCCAGATAAACGATCCTTTCCTCGAGCTCTGCCTGCTCATTCTTGGCGGCGTCGTACTCGGCGTTCTCGGAAATATCTCCGTAGGAAATCGCTTCCTTCAGCCTTGCGGAAACCTCCGCCCGTCTGACGGATGTCAGTTCCTCGTGCTCCGCGACGATTTTGTCGTAACCTTCCTGAGTTAAGATAATCTCCTCGTTCATGATCTCAGCCATGATCAAATCTCCTTTTTGTTTAGTTTTTTTCACGCGG